>JAPOVT010000013.1 GCA_026708015.1 bacterium | reverse complement strand
ATCGACTGGAAAAACCGATGGAACCCCACCTAACCCGCCAATCCGCTCGGCCCCTTAGGACACTGACCGCCTCAGTAACGCCCACCAGGCATGGATTGTTCGCCCATATCCCGCCATCAACGAGCATGGTTCGGTCTTCATGAAGTACGTGGGCTGGAAGGTATGTAGGCGCACCAGAAGTTGACATCGCCACCTCCCACATCGGTACTCGGTGGTCTCTCCTCAGGCTTGGGTGGTGGGGTGTCTTGAAGAGGTAGACGTCGTTGCGTGTCAGGTCGAATGCAGGAATAACCAGGCGGACCCTGCTGTTGCCGAGCAGGCGATCTCCGAATTGTCGACGCACCGCTGCCTCAAGTGCTCGACCGTCGTATTTCGACCGCAAGAGGTGACGGGGCGTCCTCAGCAGTGAGTACCGAAAGATTCGAGGACCCTCTTCGAGGTAGAAGTCCAGAATCGATCGAGCCGACACACCTGCGCCGAGCGCGAGAGCAATGAGACCACCGGTCGAAGTTCCGGCAATCAGGTCGAAGTGGTCAACCACAGGAGAGCCGAGATCGTCTTCGAGAGCGGCTAGTGAAGCTGCGGTGAAGATCCCTCTCAAACCGCCGCCATCAAGGGATAGAACCTGGCAGCGCCCCTCCCAGGGCGGATTTCCATGGCCATTTGCTTCGGATGTCATAACTCAGATCATCTCCGATCATTGCGGAGGACCTGTCGAGCGCCTACCATCCGAGTTGCTAAACACGAGCAGGCGACCACTGGTCTCCTAGTTCTGAGAGGGGTCGACCTTCGGGTCGACCCCTCTTTTTCGTCCTGATTTGGATCTTCCTGTAATTACATCACGATAACTACAGCAAAATCAACCTTCTTGCCTATATTATAGTACGATCTTCTGGCTTTTTGTGCAGGTTTACTGCAATACTGAGCCTGTGATAGATGAAATCGCAGCACGTCAGCCATCTGTTGTCCTCGCCTTTCGGGCTGAGAACGTGCGATCTTTCCGAGACAGCGTGGAATTCTCTCTGATGGCGACTGGTCTGGCCGAGGACCGGTATGTACGGGCAGTGAATTGGAGGGAAGGTGGCTCACCAGTAGATGTGCTCGCAGCCGCCGGGATCTTTGGAGCGAACGGCTCCGGCAAGAGCAACTTGCTCAAGGTGATGGATGACATGCGTTGGCTTGTCCTCCATTCGTTTCGGCTGGGAGATCCAGAGGGGGGAGTTTCCCGGCGGCCATTCGTTCTCGACCGCTCCTGTCTAACCAAGCCGTCACGGTATGAAATCGACCTCGTTGTAGATGGTGTGCGTCACGAGTATGGCTTCCTTGTCGACGATCACCGAGTTCTCAGGGAGTGGGCGTACTGGTATCCCAAGGGTCGTGCAGCATTGATCTTTCGCCGAGAAGGAGAAGACGTAGAGGTGGGATCGGTTGATCGCCAGAAGACTCGCGCGGTCCAAGAGTTGATCCGACCGAATGCGCTTTTCTTGTCTACAGCTGCTTCTGCGAAGCACGGAGCACTTCTACCGTTATATCAGTGGTTCAGCCGGAACCTACTGCTAGCCCAGGCCGATTCCCGAC
Source organism: bacterium (assembly GCA_026708015.1). NCBI lineage: Bacteria > bacterium. Next base: position 88,301 of record JAPOVT010000013.1, on the reverse strand, counting down.
CGTGGCGTCAGGCGCTGACTACTGAGATGCTTGGCGACGACGAATCCCGCCATCGAGTTTTGGAATTGCTTCAAGCAGCGGACCTTGGTGTGACAGGTGCCCGCAAGTCTGAACCAGACCCTGTAATGCAGGAGAGGCTTAGGCGCGCGGTAAGGATCTTGCAGGGGAACGAAGGTGAGCCAGAGGGGGATGAAGGGCCGACTTTCGAAGAACTCGGCGTTCGGTTGATTCATAGGGGCGTCGACGGTGAGGCAGTCGTGCTAGAAGCCGAAGATGAGTCATTCGGGACTCGGGTGTGGTTCGGTCTTATCGGACCTGTTGTTCAGGCTCTCGAACACGGGTCGGTCTTCCTTGCGGATGAAATCGATGCAAGTCTGCATCCGGCGCTCGTGACAGAGCTCGTGCGACTTTTCCAAGACCCGGAGACGAACCCTCGGCGCGCTCAGCTCGTATTCAACACGCATGACCCGACGCTTCTCGGAGACAGCGTTAGTGAGAGGCTTCTAGGACGCGACCAGATCTGGTTCACCGAAAAGAGCCACGACGGGAGTACGCGTCTCTACCCCCTCGCCGATCTTGATCCTCGTAGGCAGGAGGCGATCGGTAAGCGGTATCTCGATGGGAGGTACGGAGCGATCCCAATTCTCTCCCACCAGGAATTTGCGGCTGCTGTCGCATCCGAAGCAGTGGTCGCCCATTGACAGCCCGTCCAACCGGGGCACCTCGCCGTCCTAGGAATGTACGAGCTAGGCGGGAGATACTTGTCTTCACTGAGGGAGCAAGAACCGAAGAAGGCTACCTGTTGCCTTGGCGGCGGGAGTTTCGGGACCGTCTCTTGATCTCTGTTGATCCGTTCCATGGCGTGCCGATGTCGCTTGTCAACGAAGCAGTCAAGACGAAGAAGGACGAGTTGCGAGACCAGCGGAGAGGCCGAGGCCGGGCCCACGATGAGATCTGGTGCATGTTTGACATTGATGCACACCCGAACGTGAGAGAGGCCATCCAGAAGGCGGAAGACAACGGGATCCATCTGGCCATTTCAAATCCCTGCGTCGAGCTGTGGTTCATCCTCCACTTTGAGGATCGGACCTCCCATATTAGCCGGCAGGCTGCCCAATCGAGATCGTCCGAACTCCTGGGATGCGGAAAGAACCTGTCTCGCCGCGCGATGGACCTTCTCTTCGACCGTTTCGAAGACGCGCGCCAGCGAGCCCGCAGATTGGACGCCAAACACATAGGGGACGGTTCGCCGCCCAGGTCCAATCCCAGTTCAGGCGTTTGGGCACTCATCGAATCGATCAGGCAGTAGAACGGCGGCCACCAATCACCACCTGGCTGCATTGTCCCGCTGGACGACTTTGGCCAGGCACCCTGGGGGCTGGTGTAGTGCCCATTCCCAAGTTCTTTGCCACTTTCTACCCTGAACAGGGGGATCAGGCCCCCGAAACAGTTTCACGGCACGCCACAGTCCATCAGCCCACAGTTGCACACTTAACCCGGGACAACAGCCTTCTAGCAATCATGCTGTGCACACCCCTACTCCGCGAACAGCAAGACTGGATCGAAGAGGTTCGCGACTACTAGCCCAGCACTACTGGCGTCCCGCCTCCCTTTTGCTTACCCGATCACAAACGGGTCGCGGGTGGCGCCGGTGAGCTCGATCCAGACGGTTTTGGTCTGGAGGAAGCCGTCGAGGGCTTCGAGGCCGTTGTCCCGGCCGTAACCTGATTGCTTGAAGCCGCCGAAGGGGGCCATGTAGCTCACGTTGTGGTAGGTGTTGATCCACACCGTGCCCACCCGGAGTGCTCTCGACACTCGGTGGGCCCGGCGGATGTCGTTGGTCCAAATGCCGGCGGCTAGCCCGTAGTCGCTGTCGTTGGCCAGTTTGATCACCTCGTCTTCGTCTTCGAAGTCGAGCACCGCCAGCACCGGGCCGAACACCTCTTCCCTCACGATGGTGGACTGGTTGGTCACGTCGGTAATCACGGTAGGACGCACGAACCGCCCTCCCAGTTCAGAGTCGACCACTCCGCCGGCGGCAATGGTGGCTCCCTCGGTGCGGGCCTGGTCGATCATGGCCAGAATCCGGTCGCGCTGGGCGTCAGAGGCCGACGGTCCCATCTCGGTGGCCGGATCGGAGGGATCACCCAGCACCAGCTCATTGGCCCGGGCCACCACCCGGCCGACCACCTCGTCAACGATGTCGCGGTGGATGTAGGCTCTTGACCCGGCAATACACGTCTGTCCGCTGGCCGCGAAGATCCCGGCCAATAGCCCGTTGGTCACCGCCTCGGGGTCGGCGTCGGAGAAGATGATCTGGGGAGACTTGCCGCCCAGCTCCAGCACCGTGGGGGTCAAGTTGTCGGCCGCGGCCCGGGCCACGTGCTTGGCGGTGGCCCCGCCGCCGGTGAAGGTGATCTTGTCGATGTCGGGGTGAGAGGTGATGGCCGCGCCCACCTCGGCACCGCCGGTCACCACGTTGATGACTCCGGGGGGAAACCCGGCCTCCGCGGTCCGCTCGGCCAGCAACAGGGCGGTGACCGGGGTGATGTCGGAAGGTTTGACCACCACCGTGCAACCGGCGGCCAACAGCGGAGCGAGCTTCCAGGTCAACAGGGCCAATGGCGAGTTCCACGGGACGATGGCACCTACCACGCCGATGGGCTCGCGCTCGGTGTACACCAAGAAATTGGGCGACGGGCTGGGAAGCTGCTCCCCGCCGATCTTGTCGGCCATCCCGGCAAAGAAGTCGTAGTAGCCCTGCAAGCCCTTGGCCTGGGCCGATGTCTCGCGGATGATCTTGCCGTTGTCACGGGTCTCGACCTGGCCCAACAGCTCGGCGTCTCGGCTCAACAGCTCGCCCAAGCGGCGCATCAGCCGGGCCCGCTCAGTGGCGGCCATGGTGGCCCAGGGGCCGTCGGTAAACGCCCGCCGGGCAGCCCGAACCGCGTCGTCCACCGCGGCCGGGTCGTCGGCCACCTCGGCCCACGACTCCCCAGAGAATGGATTGGTTGTGGCCATGCGCCGGCCGTTGGGCGGGGGAGCGAACCCCCCGTCGATCCAGTTGTCGTAGGTCTCCATTACTGCTCCTATTCGATGATGGAGATGGCCTGTCCGGGGCAGCGGTCTACCGCCACCTCAGCCCGCGGTCGGGGCAAGAGGCCATCGCCAATGACCGATGAAATGACGATGTCGCCATCCAACTCGAACATCTCGGGTTCGAGCATCTCGCATATCCCACCGCCGATGCACAGCTCCTGATCAACCGCCACCCGCACCCTGCTGTCGCTGCCGGTAGTCAATTGGCCTCCTTTGGTTGCATGCCCACCGACAGCACGCCGTGGACGAAGTTCGACCGGGTTCGCATCGGCTCCGAGGTCTGCTCCAGGCAATGGTGTCGTCGACATCTCGAATCGGAGTATCCACCGCAATTCAAACTATCTTTGACAGCGAGAGCGTTTGGAAGCGAACAATTCGATGGCCACGAAACCCCCTTTGATCGGACTGCCGGGTCGGCGCAAGCGGGCCTCGGAGATGTCTGGCTTTCCCGAGGTGTTCGACGACCGTGATATCGATCTGTATTTCGCCGACTACGCCCGCGGCGTGATCGAAGCCGGGGGCATTCCCGTTCATCTCCCCATCGAAATCGACATTGCCGCGGTCAGCGAACGGCTTGACGGGATCGTGCTGCCCGGGGGGACCGACATCGACCCGATTCGCTACGGAGCCGAACCCCGCCCCGAGCTGCTGGCCCCTGAACAGGAGCGCGATGACCTGGAGCTCGGGCTGCTATCGGCTGCGTTGGATGCCGATATCCCCGTCCTCGGCATCTGCCGGGGCATTCAGGTCATCAACGTCCACCAGGGCGGCACCCTTCACCAACACGTTCCCGAGCACGGCCGGTTCGATCTTCCCATCGACACCGCCATCCATCAGGTGAGCTTCGCTGAAGGATCGATCCTGGGCGAGCTGTACGGCCCGTCTGCTGAGGTCAACAGCCTCCACCACCAAACGGTGGATCAGCTCGGCCGCGACCTCACCGTCACCGCAAAGTCCGACGACGGTGCCATCGAGGGCTTGGAGATGGGCGATCTGGTGGTCGCCGTCCAATGGCACCCCGAGATGATGCCCACCCGCCCCACCGACCCCATCTTCGGCTGGCTGGTCGAACGGGCCTGCCGCTAGTCCGGCTAGGGGGATCACTCCAGCCGGTGGCCGCGCACCAGTGCGGCTATGCGGTCGAGCCAATCTGAGGTTTCGGGCCATTCCCCATTAGTCAGGCTCGCATTTGGTCGGACTCGACGATGGCGGTGACTGTCTTGCGGCCGAGTCCAGAGACTTCGGCGATTTGTCGAAGTGAGGCTCCGACGCGGTGGGCCACCCGGATCATGTCATCGCGGATCACCATCTCCTTGTGGGCACGCTCGGAGCTGAGGCCGACTACCGACAAGGCAGCGCCTACCTCCCCCTCTAGTCCACTCCGGTACTTGTCCATCGCAGCTTCAGCTGCGGAAACGTCTGCTTCTCGATAGCTCATGGCTGCTCCCGTAGTCCGTCGGCCAGCTTGTCTCGAATCGACATCAACATCGGAACCCGAGGCGACAGATCGCCAACCGCCTCGGCGTTGCTCAGATGCGCCAGCACCATGCCCATCAGTTCCAATGCTTCGATTCGCTCTAGCTCTATGTGAACCACTGGTCCAATATTAGCCACTTGTGGCTCTATTCGGACCAGATCGAAAGCCGGTGAATTCGCCGGACATGTCGGGCGGGCCGTAGTAGATGCGGTTGAGGGATCGGCGGGCGAACTTCCACTGGCCGTCTTCCCGGCAGTACTCGTCGTCGTAGTAGCCGTACATGGTCATGGGGTCTTCACCAGGACGCTTGAAGTGCTCGATCACATACCAGCGCCCGGTGCCGGTGCCCGTATCTTCGTCGAGGTCGGCCCAGCCGTTGAGGTAGAGGTGGATCACTCCGTCGAGGCGGGCCAGCATGCCCTGCCAACTAGATGTAAGGCGGTCCCCACTATGTGCGGCTCAGGAAAACGGCTGGCCGGAGTCCCAGAATCCCAGTGCGCGCATCTCGTCGTGCAGGCGGTTTGCTTCCTCGCGTGAGACGCGCCCTTCATCAGCGGCACGAACCAGAAGCTTGCGAATGCGTTCGTAGGGGTAGTCGTGGTCGGCGTTTAGCCGGTCGAGCACCTTGAACGCATCGGCATCGTCGGTTGCGATTGTCCACCCTCGTGTATGGGAGATCGCGACGCATGCCGCCTCGCCGGGTCCGAGGCCGACATTCAGCCCGTGCGCGGGGGCATCGCTGCTTTGGAGCTGTGCGGCCAGCAGCAGCTCTTCAGAAGTCATCGCAACGGTAACGAGACTCCCGTTGTCGTAGAGATCATCGATGCGTTTGATCCGGTCGAATGGCTCGAACTCATTATCGGAGGACTCTGATTCCGCAGCCGCCTCAGCCGCGGCCTCGTAGTGCCTTATCGCCTGTCTCATTTCGGAGAGCAATTCTGACTTTGGGGAAGTTCCCTCCGGCGGCCTTCTGTCCTCAGGGTCGTATACCGCCAATGGAACTTGGAGTGGTCTGCCCAGGAGGTCGGCTAGTAGTGCCTCCCGCCCGACTAACAGGAAGTACATCAGCACCACGGTGTCGATGATGTGAGAACCCTCAGACAACACCTGTGACCTCAAACTCGTTGAACTCAGTTTCAAGATACGGCGACTCTTGCTCCACATCGCCGAGGGGGCTGCCGAGGACCTGCACAATGTCAGGCAAGGCCAGCCCGGCGAATGCGGCGGCGCTAGGAGGCGACATGATCTCCGTTACCACCGCCTGACGCAGCATTCGCAAGAAAGAACGGGGGAAGCGTCGAATCCGCCACAGCTCGCGATCCTGGACGTCTTCTTCGGGATGAATGACGTAACCGAGTGCTCGCGCTAGCGACACTGGACGAACGGAAGTCCTGAAATCGGCATAAGTGTCCTGCGTAATCGCATTCATCTGGCGTAGTCGGACGAGCGCCGTGGGCCATGACACCTTGAAGTACCGCTGGATGTGGATTATGTCGACCGGGTCCTTGATGCGAGGCGGCAGGCCGAGCTCTTCGGCGAAGCGTCGGACTCCTTCACTCGGCATGAGGAACTCACCCGCGAATGCGTCAGCGAAAATCTCGCGTGGGCCCCTGCCGTGCGAAAGCACCTGGTTGGTCTCATCACTGTGAAACAGGGCATGCGCCAATTCGTGCGCGACGGTGAACCGACGCCGGCCAGGTGTCATGTCGAGGTTGACCAAGATCGCAAATCCCACCTCAGGGTGCTTGAGAAATGCGCCCGACGGAGAGACTTGGAGATCCGGTCCGAGAGGTGCGCGGTATATGGCGATACCGAGAGCCTCGCAAACAGGGTCAAGATCGGAGATTGGGGCTGAGCCGAGACGAAGGTAGTCGCGTACCTCTTCCGCCTTGCGGCGGATGTCGTCCTTCTGCGAGAAATTCTGCCGAAATACGAAAGGGCTCTGAGACAGACCCCGGATGGGTTCGTCCACGATTCGAGCTAGCTCGGCGAAGCGATCAAGGAACTGGACGAACTCACGGATACCCGGCGTGGCACCAGGGTCGACGCCGTCATTGGCACGTAACAGCATGCTCGCTAAGTCGTCGGCGTCCGGGTCGACGTCGCGGCCTTCGACGAGATCGATTAGTTCGATGCCGTAGAGCCGGGCCATGGCGCCCAGTTGCCGATCGTTCGGGGTTCTGGTGCCTGCTTCCCAGTACGACACCATCGCCCGGTTGATGCCTAGGACGGCACCCACATCGTCTTGCGAGTAGCGGGCGCTCGTGCGAGCACGCGCCAGCGTCTCTCCCAACTGGCTCATCAGACTTCCCCATTCTCCCCGCGGCAAGCTAGTTACGTATTTTGGCTTATTTTATCTAATCGCGCAACAAATAAAACTTGCTGTCTACGCCACCCCCGGCATTACGCACAGCATTTCGAACAGCAGGTTGGCGGCGGTGAGGGAGGTGGCGCCGGTGGGGTCGTAGATGGGGGACACCTCCACCAGGTCGCAGCCAACCAGGTTGAGGCCCCGGCAGCCTCGGATGATCTCGAGGGCCTGGGGCGCGGTGAGGCCGCCGATTTCGGGGGTGCCGGTGCCGGGGGCGAACGCCGGGTCGAGCGCGTCGATGTCGAAGCTCATGTACACCGGCCCGCCGCCCACTTTCTCCCGCACCTCGGCCATGAGTGGCTCCAGCGAGCGGTTCCAGCACTCCTCCACCTGAACCACCCGGAAGCCCTGCTCCCTCGACCAGTCGAAGTCGTCGGCGGCATAACCGGTGCCCCGCACGCCGATCTGGGCCACCCGCTGGGTATCGAGCAGCCCTTCCTCCACTGCCCGGCGAAACGGTGTGCCGTGGGCGATGGCCTCGCCGAACATGTGCTCGTTGATGTCGGTGTGGGCATCCACATGGATCAACCCCAGCGGCCCGTGCTTGCGCCGCATGGCCCGCATGATGGGCAGGGCGATGGTGTGGTCGCCCCCCATGGTCACCGCGATCACGTCGTGGCCCAGGAGCTCGTCGTAGAAGGCCTCAATGCGGGCCACCGCGTCGGCCAGGTCGTACGGGTTGGTGGCCACGTCGCCGATGTCGTCAATGCGCAGGCTGTCGAACGGCGCCGCCCTCGTGGCCATGTTGTAGGGGCGAATCAGCACCGACTCGTTGCGGATGCCCCTCGGACCGAAGCGGGCCCCCGGCCGGTTGGACGTGCCGATGTCGATCGGCGCGCCCACGACGGCGACATCGAGATCGGCCGCCGCCGACCGGCCGGGAAGCCGCATGAAGGTGGCGATGCCCGCGAAGCGGGGCATCTGATTGCCCCCGAGGGGTTGAGGCATGTCTGCCACCTTAGATCCCTTCCGCCTTACGGGATTTCGGGGCTTAGCCCTTGGCCTCGATGAAGGCGTCGGAGAACTTCACCTCGAAGTCGCCGGTGTCCACGATCTCCTCCAAGATCTCCACCGGGGCCACTCCGGGAGTGCTGAGGAAGTCCTGGAGATCCTCATCGAGCCCGCCGAATGCGGCCGCATTCGGGGTGGAGTAGTAGTTCCAGTTCGACAGTGCGGCGCCCTGCTCGGCGGTCAGCAGCCAGTTGATGAACGTGTGGGCCGTACACGGGCTGCCGGCGTCGAAGGGGATCGCCATGTTGTCGATCCAGCGGGTGCCGCCCTCGTCGGGCACGAAGTACACGTAGCGCGACGGGTCGTCGGTCTCCAGGAACTGGGTGAACATGTCGCCGGAGTAGCCGTGGGCGATCACTGTCTCGCCGGTGGTGAGGAACTCGTCGGCCGAGTCGGTGTTGAACGCCGCCAGGTGATCTCGGGTGCTGGCCACCAGATCTTTGGCCTCTTCCAGCTCGCCTTCGTCGGTGGAGTTCAGCGAGTAGCCCAGATACTTCAGCGCTGCGCCGATCGTCTCCCGAGGATCGTTGAGCAGCGAGATCGAGCCGCTGTACTCATCGGCGAGGGCGTGATCGAAGATCAGACCCCAGGTGCGGGGGAAGTCGGTGCCCAGCGCCGCGGTGTCCACCGCGATGCCGGTGGTGCCCCATTGGTAGGGAACCGAGTAGTCGCCCGCCGGGTCGTAGATCAGGTTTTGGAAATCGTTGGAGATGTTGGCGATGTTGGGGATGGCGGCTTTGTTCAGCGGCTGGACGGTCCCGCCGGCGATGAGGATGGCCACCATGTAGTCCGACGGCACGATCAGGTCATAGCCCGAGTTGCCAGCCGCCACGATGGGCTGCATGGCCTCGTTGGAGTCGTAGACGTCCATGGTCACGCTCACATCGAACTCGTCTTCGAACGCGGCGAGTTGCTCTTCGTCGATGTACTCGGCCCAGTTGTAGATGTTGAGGTTGCCGTCGGTCTCATTGACCTCGCAGTCGGCGATTGCCCCCCCCTCATCGTCGTCGTTGCCGCACGCAGCGGCTACCAGCGCAAAGGCCAGCAGCACGGCAAGCAGCCAGAACAGTCGTTTCTGTTTCATTGGTATATCCCCTCTTTGGGTTGGGTATTGGTATTGGGTTTGGCGGACATTGCTTGCCGGGCGGCGCGCAGCGATGGGCGGCCGGTGCGGCCGCTGAACTGCTGGAAGGCCAGCGACAGGGCGACGAGGAAAACCGATGCGGCCAGCATGATCACCGAGGTGGCGTTGATCAGCGGCGTGACCCCCCGGCGGATGAGGCCGAACACGAACACCGGGAGGGTGGTGGCGCCCGGGCCGGCGGCGAACTGGGTGATGACCACGTCGTCGAGCGACAGGGTGAGGGCCAGCAGGGCCCCGCCGGCCACGCCGGGCACGATCTGGGGGAAGGTCACATAGCGAAACGTCTTCCACCGGGTGGCGTAGAGGTCGAGGGCGGCCTCCTCCAGCACCTCGCTCATTCCCGCCAGTCGAGCCCGCACCACCACCGACACGAAGCTGATGTTGAAGGCGATGTGGCTGATGGTGATGGAGCCCAATCCCTTCTGGACATCCCAGCCGAACACCGAGTCGAGAATCTCGAAGAACTCGGCGAAGAACAGCAGCATCATCACCGCCATGGTCACGTCGGGGATGATGATGGGGAGATAGAGCAGGGCGTCGAACACCTTGCGGCCCTTGAACTTGAACCGCTCCAAGGCCAGGGCGGCCAGCGTGCCCAGCACCACCGAGATGACCGTGGAGAGCAGGGCCACTCGGATCGATACCCACACCGCGTTCTGGAGCTGGCTGTGCTCGACGAAGTCTTGGTACCACTCCAGCGTGAAGCCGCCCCACCGGCCCACGTTGCGGTCGTCGCTGAAGGAGAACACGATCAGCACGAAGATGGGGGCGAAGAAGAACAGGTAGACGAGCCAGGAGTGGGCCGTGAGGGCGATCTTGGTGGTGCCCCGGGGCTGGACGGTGCTGCTCATAGGTTCCGGCCCCCGGTTCGGAAGTACACCAAGGTGGCGACCAGCATCACCGCCATCAGCACGAACGACAGCGACGCCCCCACCGGCCAATTCCTGGCGGTGAGGAATTGGGTGACGATGTAGGAACCGAGCAGGGTGGTCTTGGCCCCGCCCAGGATCTCGGGGGTCACATAGGCGCCCAGGCTGGGCACGAACACCAGGATCGACCCGGCGATCACCCCGGGCATCGACAGCGGGAGCAGAACCCGCCGGAACGTCTGGAAGCCCGACGCGTAGAGGTCGCGACTGGCCTCGACCAGGCTGAGGTCGATCCGCTCGATGGACGCGTAGAGGGGCAGCACCATGAACGGCAAGAAGCCGTAGACCAGCCCGATAACCACCGCCGAGGTGGTGAACAGCAGCTCTCGCTCTCCCAGGCCGAGGGCTTCGGAGATGTTGGTGAAGAGCCCGTCGTTGCCCAACAGCACCCGCCAGGCGTAGTTGCGGACCAGGAAGTTGGTCCAGAACGGGATCATCACGAAGACGAGCATCAGGTTGCGGACCAGGGGCGTCCGGGTGGCGATGAAGTAGGCGAACGGGTAGGCCACCACCAGACAGATCAGCGTGGTGAGGATGGCCAGCCACAGCGACCGGAACAGGATGTCCCGAACGATGGGCTCGCCCAGTTTGCGATAGGCGTCGAGGTTCCAGCCCGAGAGGTCGGTACCGCCGAACCGGTTCCGAGTGGCGAACGAGTAGATCATCACGATCCCCAGCGGGACGGCGAAGAACAGCACCAGGTAGGCGTAGGCCGGGAGCGACAGCAGGAAGCCTCGCCGAGATGCGGCCCGCTCGGCGGCCTTCTCGAACTCGGGAGTGGCGACGGCCGCGTCCTCGAGTCCCTCGGGCCGGTCGGCGACCATCGTCATGCCCGCACCACCGAGATCGCGTCGAGCGTCCACGACACGGCCACTTCTTGGCCGACATGGGGCCGGTAGCCGCCGGGCTGGTTCTCGCGGCGGACCTCCAGCCGGGCCCAGTCGAGCGCCACCGTGTACACCAGCGCGTTGCCCAGATAGGTCACGCCCTCCAGGCGGCCGACCACCGATTGCTGATCAGCAGGGACTTCTTCGGGTGGGTGCATCCCGGCCCGCTCCGGTCGCAGGCACACCGCCACCCGGGTGCCGACGGGGAGGTCCGACTTGCCGGGTATGTGCACCCCGTTGGCCAGGCACACCGTGTTGTTCGACACCACGGAGGCATCGAGCAGGTTGGTCTGGCCTATGAAGTTGGCCACGAAGCGATTCACCGGGTGCTCGTAGATCTCCGCCGGGGTTCCCACCTGGAGGAGATCGCCCTCGTTCATCACCCCGATCCGATCGGCCATGGTCAGGGCCTCTTCTTGATCATGGGTGACGAAGACGAAGGTTATGCCCACCTCGCGCTGAAGCGCCTTCAGCTCGCCCTGCATCTCTTGGCGCAGCTTGAGGTCGAGGGCGCCCAGCGGTTCGTCGAGCAGCAGCACCTTGGGCCGGTTGACCAGCGCTCGGGCCAGCGCCACCCGCTGGCGCTGGCCGCCTGACAGCTGCTGGGACCGGCGCTGCTCCAAGCCCTCGAGGCGAACCAGGCTGATGGCCTCCTGCACCCGGTCGGCGATCTCGGTTTTGGCCACTCGCTGCATCTTGAGCCCGAAGGCCACGTTGGCCTCCACCGTCATGTGGGGGAACAGGGCGTAGTCCTGGAAGACGGTGTTGACCGGGCGCTTGTTGGGCGGCAGCGTGCCGGCCTCGTTGCCGAAGATCTTGAGGCTGCCCTCGGTGGGAAACTCCAGCCCGGCGACCATGCGCAATGTGGTGGTCTTGCCGCAGCCCGAAGGCCCCAGCAGGGCGAAGAACTCGCCGTCGGCGATCTCCAGGTCCACGTTGTCCACCGCCACCACCGAGCCGAAGCGCTTGGTGATGGCCGAGAGCTCCACCGCGGCGGTCTGGCCGCTCACCGGATCGTTCCCCCCGTCGCTCATCAGCCTGTGCCCCAGCTGTAGGTCTGCTTGACCAGCCGCAGGTAGTTCAGCGTTTCCAAGGTCACCACGCCGGGAATGGCCCGGATGCGGTCGTTGACCACCGACATGAAGGCGTCGCTGTTGGCGCACACAATCTCGGTGATGATGTCGAACCGCCCGGCCACGATGATCACGTACTCGGCCTCGCTGATCTCGGCGATGGCGTCGGCCACGCACCGGGCATCTCCCGACACGGTGACCCCCACCAAAGCTTGGTAGCCCAGTCCCAGCGCCACCGGGTCGGTCACCGCCACCACCTGGATGACCCCCCGCTCGATCAGACGGTTGACCCGTTGGCGGGTGGCGGCCTGGGACAGCCCGACCAGCGGCGCGATCTGGGCGTGGGGCAGCCGGCCATCAACTTGCAGCTCGCGGATGATGGCCTTGTCGATGTCGTCGAGATCGAATACCGCGGTCATCGGTCCACCTTCCACCTAAAACCGGGCCTGGGCCTCGGTCAGTGCAGTGCGCAGGATCTGGTTGATGCGCTCGAATTCGTCGGGGCCGGCGATCAGGGGCGGCGAGAGCTGAATGACGGGCTCGCCCCGATCGTCGGCACGGCAGATCAGCCCCAGATCGAGAAGGCGGTTGGTGAGAAACCCCCGCAGCAGCGATTCGGCTTCCTCCTCGGTGAACGATTCCCGGGTGTCCCGGTCCTTCACCAGCTCGATGCCGTAGAAGTAGCCCATGCCCCGGATCTCCCCGACAATCGGCAGATCGGCCAGGTCTTCGAGGGCGGCCTGGAAGGGGCCCTCATTGGCTTGCACGTGGTGAAGCAGGTGCTCCTTCTCGAATATGTCGAGGTTGGCCATGGCCACCGCGCAGCTCACCGGATGCCCGGCAAAGGTGAACCCGTGCAGGAATGATTCGTCGGTGCCCACGAACGGCTCGGCGAGGCGGTCGGTGGCGATCATGGCCCCCAACGGCGCATAGCCCGATGTCATGCCCTTGGCACAGGTGATGATGTCGGGGACGTAGTCGAGCCGCTCGGAGCCGAACATGCTGCCCAGGCGGCCGAACGCGCAGATGACCTCGTCGGACACCAGCAGGACTCCGTATCGATCGCAGATCTCGCGGAGGCGGGCGAAGTACCCGTCGGGTGGCACGAAGCACCCGCCGGAGTTCTGCACCGGCTCCACGAACACCGCGGCCACCGTCTCGGGGCCGGCTCGCAGGATGGCCTGCTCGATGTCGTCGGCGCAGGCCAGCGTGCAGGCGTCGCAGCTAGCGCACAGCTGGCAGCGATAGCGGTTGGTGTTGGCGGCGTGGAACGCGCCGGGCACGAGGGGCTCAAAGGGCTCGCGAATGGACTCCAGCCCCGTGATAGACAGTGCGCCCAAAGACGTACCGTGGTACGAGAGATCGCGGCTGACCACCTTGTGCCGCTCGGGCTGGCCGATCACCTTGAAGTACTGGCGGGCGAGCTTCCAGGCCGACTCCACTGCTTCCGAACCGCCCGTGGTGAAGAACACCCGGTTGAGATCGCCGGGTGTGAACGAGGCCAGGCGAGCGGCCAGCTCCACCGCGCTGGGATGGGCGTAGGTCCAGATCGGGAAGTAGCCGAGCTGCGATGCCTGGCGCCCGGCAGCCTCGGCCAGCTCTTCGCGTCCGTGTCCCACTTGGGAGACGAACAGGCCGGCCAAGCCGTCGAGGTATCGGTTGCCCTTGGCGTCCCAGACGTAGCACCCGTCGCCTCGCTCCATGACCCTCATGCGGTCGACGGCGCTGCCCAGACTGCTGAAGTGGCCCCACAAGTGGCGGTCGGCCAACGCGACCAAATCGTCGTGCTGCATCTATAGCGCCCTCTGCTCCGATCGGTGAATACCGATTTAACACCAGAATGGCCACTTGTGCAACCGATTCGGTTGTGATTTTTAATTCCACAACTAGTTTTTACCGAAACAGGGGCTTGATTGTGCGGGTTTGGTGCTGCAATATGAGCAATGCAACAACGAGAGCGGGGGTAGCACGACCATGCTGACGGACAACTACATCAATGGGAAGTTCCAGCCGGCCATTGAGGGGGCGACCGACGAGGTGGTGAATCCGGCCACCGGGAAAGTTATCGGTGAGGTGGCGTCCAGCTCGGCGGCTGACGTGGACGCCGCGGTCCAAGCGGCGGCCGCGGCCTTCCCCGAATGGTCGGCCAAAACCCCCCGGGTGCGCAGCGAGCTCCTCCACAAGGTGGCCGACATCGTGGAGGAGAACGTGGCCGAGCTGTCCGAGCTCGAGTGCGAGAACGTGGGCAAGCCGGTGTCGATCATCGAGTTCGAAATGGATCAGCTGTGCGACAACTGGCGGTTCTTCGCCTCCGCGGGGCGCTTCCTCGACGGCAAGGCCGCTGGTGAATATCTCGAGGGCTACACCTCGATGGTGCGCCGCGACCCCATCGGGGTGGTGGGCTCCATCGCCCCGTGGAACTATCCGCTGTTCATGGCCACGTGGAAGCTCGGCCCGCCGCTGGCGGTAGGCAACACCGTGGTGCTGAAGCCCTCCGAGCTCACCCCCTATACCACTTTGCGACTGGCCGAGTTGCTCGCCGACGTGCTTCCCCCGGGAGTCCTCAACGTGGTGTGCGGCCAGGGCCAAGCCGCCGGCGTGCCGCTGGTGCAGCACCCCGATGTGGCCATGGTGTCGCTCACCGGGTCGGTGGCCGCCGGAAAGTCGGTGGCCCAAGAGGCGTCGGACTCGCTCAAGAGGGTTCATCTCGAACTCGGCGGGAAGGCGCCGGTGATCGTGTTCGACGATGCCGACATCGAGGCGGTGGTGGCCAATTTGCGCGACAACAGCTTCTACAACACCGGCCAAGACTGCACCGCGCCGTGCCGGGTGATCGCCGGGGCCAAAGTGCACGACGATTTCGTGGCCCAGCTCACCGATGCTGCCGGCTCGGTGGTCACCGGCGACCCCACCGACGAGGACACCGAAATGGGTCCACTGGTGTCCGACGTCCAACTGGGCCGGGTGTCGGGGTACGTCGACCGGGCGGCCGAGGCCGGTGCCGAGATCACCATCGGGGGCGGCCCGCGCGACAGCGAGGGCTACTTCTACCAGCCCTCGGTGGTGGTCGGAGTGGACCAGGCGTCGGAGATCGTGCAGCGGGAAGTGTTCGGCCCGGTCATCACCGTGCAGGCAGTACCCGATGAGGAGACCGCGCTGGCCTGGGCCAACGACTGCGACTACGGGCTGGCCGCCAGCGTGTGGACCAACGACGTGGGCCGGGCCATGCGCATGGCCAAGGGACTACGGTTCGGCACGGTGTGGGTGAACGACCACATCCCGATCATCTCGGAGATGCCCCACGGCGGCTTCAAGCAGTCGGGCTACGGCAAGGACATGTCGCTCTACGCCCTCGACCACTACACCGAGCTCAAGCACGTCATGGTGAAGCACTGAGCTCGGCTATGCCCTTGATGCAAGCAGTGGCAAAGTTGCCTTAGGCAGAGCGAGATGACCGCGAAGAGCTGGGCGCCGCAGGCACTGGCTGCCGCAAAGCCGGCGGTGTTCTGGTCGGACAACGGCGAGGCCCCAGCACCTGCTCCAGCGTTGGCCGGGGAAGTCGATGCCGACTTGGCAGTTATCGGCGGTGGATTTTCCGGACTGTGGACCGCGCTTCAGGCGATGGAGGATCGACCCTGCCTTCGAGTGGTCGTGCTGGAGGCCGAGCAGTGCGGCTTCGGGGCCAGCTCTCGAAACGGCGGATTCTGCGACTCGTCGCTGACCCACGGGCTGGCCAATGGCATCTCCCATTGGCCCGACGAAGTCGAGACACTGGTTCGGTTGGGGCGGGAGAACCTGGCCGGGTTGGCCGCCAGCCTGACGAAATTCGGGATTGATGCCGACTTCCGCCCCAGCGCCGAGATCGGAGTGGCCACCGAACCTTGGCATATGGACTCTCTGGCCGAGGAAATCCACCACCATCGGGCTTACGGCGAAGACGTCGACCTGCTCGATGCCGAGCAGATAAGGGCTCGGGTAAGCTCTCCCACCTACATAGGCGGGATGATCCGCCGCAATGACATTGCCCTCGTGGACCCGGCCCGGTTGGGGTGGGGGCTGCGGGGGGCAGTTGAGGCGCTGGGAGGGGTCGTGTGCGATAACTCTCGGGCTGTTTCCGTGGAGCGCGAGGGCAACCGCGTCGTGATTCGCACGCCAGCCGGGCGGGTACGGGCCGATAAAGCGGTGATGGCTGTGAATGCCTATCCGGGTCCGGTCCGGCGTCCCCGCCGCTACCTGGTCCCGGTGTACGACCACGTACTGATGACCGAGCCGTTGTCGGCTGAGCAGATGGCCTCGGTGGGATGGGCCGAGCGGGAGGGCATGGGCGATGTGTCGAACCTCTTCCACTACTACCGACTGTCTGCCGATGATCGGATTCTGTGGGGCGGCTACGACGCCACCTATCACTTCAACAACGGTTTGGACGCCCGCCACGACCAGAGCGAAGCAAGCCATCAGCGGCTCGCAGAACACTTCTTTCAGACGTTTCCCCAGCTTGAAGGGCTTTCGTTCAGCCACCGCTGGGGCGGTCCTATCGGTGCCACAACCCGATTCTCTGCTGCCTGGGGCATCGCGCTCAAAGGTCGCTTGGCATGGGTTGCGGGTTATACCGGCCTCGGGGTGGGGGCCAGCCGGTTCGGGGCCCGGGTGGCCCTCGACCTGGTGTACGGCCACCAAACCGAGCGCACCGAGCTCCAGATGGTGCGCAAACCCCCCGTGCCGTTCCCTCCAGAGCCCGCCCGCTGGGCCAGCATCCAGCTCACCCGAAAGGCCCTCCAGAGGGCAGATCGGCGAGAGGGCAAGCGGGGTGCCTGGCTGAGCCTGCTCGATCGGTTCGGGGTGGGGTTCGACTCTTGAGCGACCGCTATAGGGATTGTTCGTTTTGGCACGACACCTGTCCTGGTTCGTTTGAGCCCCGCTTCCCGCTAACCGGTGATGCCGACGTCGACGTTGCCATCGTGGGCGGGGGCTATACCGGGCTGTGGACCGCCTACTACCTCCTGGCCATCGACCCGTCGATGCGGGTGACGGTGATCGAACGCGACATCGTGGGCTTCGGCGCGTCGGGTCGCAACGGGGGCTGGTGCGTGGGAGAGCTGGCCGCCGGGCCCAAGCGGCACGAGGCCGTGGCCGGCAACGATGCGGCCCGCCGGTTTCTCCACGCGCTGCACGATGCGGTCGACGAGGTGGGGCGGGTGGCCGAGCGGGAGGGGATCGACTGCCACTACGCCAAAGGCGGCGCCATCCGCCTGGCCCGCAACCGGGCCCACCTCATCCGCCAGCGGGAGCAGGTCGAGTTCTTCCAGGGTGCTTACGGGCTGACCGACCACGACATGCGGATGCTCGGCGCCGACGAGGCCCGCGCCCATTTGGCCGCCACCGGGGTGGTGGGCGGCATGTTCTTCGCCCACGCCGCGGCCCTCCACCCAGCTCGGCTGGTTCGGGGACTCGGCGATGCGGTTGAGCGCTTGGGCGGCAAGATTGTCGAGGGCACGGCCGCCACCGCCATAGAGCCCGGCCGAGTCACCACCGACCAGGGAGTTGTCAAGGCCGAGGTCGTGGTACGAGCCCTAGAGGGCTACACCGGCACATTGGAGGGGGACCGCCGGACATTGGCCCCGCTGTATTCGCTGATGGTGGCTACCGAGCCCATCGACGATGTGCTCTGGGAAAAGATCGGATTGGGCCACCGGCAGACGTTTACCGATGACCGGTTCATGGTCATCTACGGCCAGCGGACCGCCGACGGTCGGGTCGCGTTCGGAGGACGGGGAGCGCCCTACAACTTCGGATCCAGAATTGTCAGTTCGGTGGAACAGAGGTCCCGCACCCACGACCGGATCATCAAGACCCTGGTCGAATTGCTCCCCATGCTCTCTGATGTGGCCATCACCCACCGCTGGGGCGGTGTGCTGGGCGTGCCCCGCGACTGGTTCCCCTCGGTCGGCTTCGATCGGGACAATGGCATGGCCTGGGGCGGTGGCTACGTCGGCGAAGGGGTGGCTGCCGCCAACCTGGCCGGGCGGACCCTGGCCGAGCTGATCACCGAGACCGACTCTCCCCGCACCGACCTGCCCTGGGTGGGACACCGGTCCCGGCGATGGGAGCCCGAGCCGCTCCGGTGGCTGGGCATCAACGGAGCGTTGAGGATCATGGGCATCGCCGACCGCACAGAGGCACTAACCGGCAGAAGATCCCGGCTGGCCCGGATGATGCAACGGCTGCTCAGCTGAATGGCCGCCAATCCAGCAGGTCGACGGCGACGTTCGACAGTTTGCTCACTGTCCTTGCTCGACGTCGGCGGAGTACTCGATGGCCACCTCGGGCTCGGGCGACCGCAGCAGCAGCGACTCGATCCCGAAAGTGGGCGCCGCGAACATCGCGGCCATGCAAGAAACCAGTCCGTGGGCCACTTCATGGCCGTTCATGATTCCGGTGCGGAACCCTTGGCGCTGCCAGTGGGGAATGGCCGCTTCGAATGCCTCCGGGGTGAATGAGTTGGCGAATTCGGTGGGCATGGTGGGCCCGAGGATGACGGTGACAAACCGGCGAGTTCCCAGTGTCTCAGTTCGCCATCCCTCCATGGTCGCCTCCAAGGCTCGCTTGGAGGCGGCGTAGGGAACCAGCGAGTGGCGGGGCATCTCAGTGGAGTCGGAAGACACCGCGGCCACCACTGCGTCCTCGCTGAGATGGGGCAGGGCGGCCTTGATTATCAGGTTCGGTCCGAACGTGTTGACTCCGAACACCGCCTGCCAGTCCTCTTGAGTCAACTCGGCCATCGGCGCCATGGGCGACATGCCCGAGGTATAGACGATGCCGTCGAGGCCGCCGAGCACGCTGGCGGCCTCGGCCACCCCCTGCTCGATGCTGGCAGGGTCGAGGGCGTTGATGACCACCACATGGCCCCCTCCGGCTTCGGCTACCGCTTCGTCCAGCACGTCGCGGCGGCGGGCGGCGAACGCAACGTGAGCGCCGTTGCGCTGAAGCGCGATGGCGGTAGCCCGGCCCAAGCCCGACGAGGCCCCTACCACCAGGATCTTGCGCTCACTAAGGGCTTCCATCTGCTCCTTCTTCTCCTAGGGCACCCGTCAGCCAATCCTGCCAAAGGGGTCCATCCCGCTCGGCGGCCTCGGTCCCGTCGGCTCCGTAGAGGTACAGCCACACCGACGCCCCGGCGTGCTCGCCAAATGACTCCACCGCCACAAAGGCGGTGCCCGGTGCGGGCTCATCAAGCAGAAGGGCGATCCGGTAGGGTCCGGCTTCCACCACCGTGCCAGCCAGCGGGGGAGCATCGGGCGAGTTGGCTTCGATCCGCTCGCCCACCCCCGGGGCCGACGAGATACCCAGTGCGGTTGTGAGCCCGGCCCATTGCTCATCACGGGAGCTGGTTCCCATGGCGGTGGGCAGCACCGAGACGGCCGTCTGCCCTCCGAAGTGCTCCAAGTGCAGCCCGAGGTTGGACATGAACAAGCCCCAGCCCTCCACCATGGCGTCATATTGGGCGTCCCATTCCTCGCCTTGGCCGAAGCCGGAGTTCACCAGCCGCACCTTGCACCGGTCTTCGCCTGCGGGCTCCACCGTCCATTCGAACTCCAGTCCGTCCACTCCCTCACCGCCGTCGAAGCAAATTCGCCGAGGCGGTTCCCACACCGCCACCCGACCGGGAATCTGCATCTCCGGCCCCGGTCCAAACGAAGCCATGGCCGCACCACCGGCCCGCTCCTCCACCGTATGGGGCACGTACCACGAGGAGATTCCTGGCCCCGTGGCCACCGCCCGCCACACCTCCTCCGGCGCCCCCGCTACCGCTACTTCCAACTCAATCGATCGCTCTGTTGACATGGCCCCACCCTAGGGGCGATGAGGTGGTCCTATTCGGGCTGAGGAGGTTTCTGCTGTTTTTTCTCTCGCACTCTGAGTCCCTCTCGATAGAGAAGGCCAATGCCGCAGGCGATGGCGAATAGCAACAGCAAAATCCACCCCACCGGGGTGAAATTGTCGCCCACGGTCTCGTTCGCTGATGTTGCCCAAATGGCAAGCCAAGTGGTTCCTGAGAAACCACTGACCGCACCAATGGCCAGGAGCATCACGTCAAATGGTCTCCACATGGATCGGACAGTACACGCCGGGTTCTAGTTGGTAGGGGAGCGATCTCTGCTCGTGCGCATAATCGACCGTTGGTAGATTTCTTTCGATGGGGTTGACCGAGGCGCAGCGGGCGAGCTGGGAGGAGAACGGGTTCTTCATTGAGCGGGGGTTTGCCGACCGGGCGGTCACCGACGCCATGATCGACCGGATTGTCGAGATCGCCCAGGCCGAAGTGTCTGGCGAGCAACGGCCCGACCTGTTCATCACCCCCGACAAGACCAACAAGGAGCCGGCAACCCCGACCGACAACGAACAGGTGGTCCTCATGGATCCCGGCGTTACGAGCCGAGAAGATCTCTTCGACCCCAGCGGCTACTGCAATTGTCCCCTGGGCGATCACCTCTCCGGCGTCCAGGCCATAGATCCGGTCGCTGATCGACATCACCAGCGGCATGTCGTGCTCGATCAACAGCACCGACGCGTCGAGTTCCCGGCGCACCCCGTGCAACAGCGGCACCAGGGCCTCGGCTTCCCGTTGGGCCACCCCGGCGGTGGGCTCGTCGAGACAGAGCAGGTGGGATCCGCCTGCCACCAAACAGGCCAGCTCTACGATCCGCCGGGTGCCGGTGGACAGCTCGGCGACAAACTTGTCGGCGTAGTCGCCGAGTCCGAAGAAGCCGATCAGGTCGTCAGCCGCCCTGACCTGTCGCCGTTCGCGGCGAACACCGGGAGGCAGAGCCAGGGCCGCAGGCCAGAACCGAGTGGGCAGGCGCCGCTCCAGCGCCACCTGCACCGTCTCTCGCACGGTGAGATCGGGGAACAGGGTGGCGGCCTGGAAGGCCCGTCCCAGGCGATGCCGGTGGCGGCGATGAGCGGCCAGCCGGCTCACTTCGGTCCCGTAGATCTCCACTCGGCCGTTGGCGGGAGTCAAGCCGCCCACCCCGTTCATGAACGAGGTCTTGCCACGACCGATTGAACCCGGCCGGTGATCGAGTTCAATGAGCACTCCTTCGCCCGCTGGGACTCCGAAACGCACTGCTGGGCCGTCGACCCCGGCCAATGCCAACTGGTGGTGGCCGCCTCATCCACCGACCTTCGCTCGGAACTGGCCATCGAGATTTGATCATGTGGTTGTTACCGTAATTTTAATATAATTTCATTGATTGACAGTCTAATAAGCGACGGGTAGGGTTCCGGCGTGGGAACCTTTGCACTGCCCATTCGAGTTGCTGGCATGGACGGCGGGGAGTCCAGGGAGATCGAGGCGATCGTTGACACTGGTGCCGCTTACACCACCCTGCCCGGCCGGTTGCTACGCGATATGGGAGTGGCGCCCATTGGCCAACGCCGATTTCTGTTGGCCGACGGCCGACGGGCAGTCATGGAATACGGGCGAGCATGGGTGACGGTGGAGGGGGAAAGAGAAGTGACCCTGGTGGTATTCGGCGAGGACGAAGGCCCGGTACTGCTGGGGGCCTACACCCTTGAGGGCCTAGCCCTCGCGGTCGACCCGGTCGAACAGCGGCTGGTTCCCACCCAGCTCATCTTGTATCGACTCGCCAGCTGACGATTAGCTGATATCAGCCTCCAGGGTATGAATTTGGCGCTCCAAAAGCTGCGCTGTGCCCACCGGTCCGAATACGGCGAGCGCGCCGTTCCCTCCGGTCATGGCCAAGTGGGTGGTGATCACGTCGTTGAGATCGCAGATGTGGTCGCTATGCAGATGTGTGATCAGAACCGCGGCCAGGAAGGGGGGACATCGACCCGCCTCCGGCCATGCGCATGACCACTCCTTGGCCGGCATCCACCAGACGGCATCGCCGCGGGACTCAGAAACACCGGCTAGGGAACTCCAGCCTCCGCTTGCGAGTCAATTTGGTCAATTGGAGGGGTAGGAGGGCAAATCTTCGCTGCCTGGCACGAGCTATTCGACGACACCGGTCGCTGGCTCACCGAGTCGGCGGCATGAGCGGAGGCTGGCCGAGTCGGCTGAAGAGCGAATCTGTCACCGAGTCCCAGTAGTGTCGTCGCCGGTCGCGGCTCCGTACCAAGCCGTCCGAGCATCCATCACCGGGCGAGGTGCGGCATGGGATCATTCCCAAGGGAGGCCAATCGCAGGCTCCCATTTGGTGCCCGCGAAGGAGGATTTGTGTCTGCTGTCAATGGAGACGGGCGAGTTTGGTCGGTGTACAGAGGAGACGCCCTCAACGCCTATCCAGTCTGGCCATCTCCATCGGCCATTGTCTCTGATGGTGCCTACGGGGTTGGTGGATTCCCCGGCGACCCGCGGACCCCAGAAGATCTGGCCGAATGGTACGCATCCCACCTTGCCCCAGCGGTTGGATAACCTGCCTGGCCATGAAGTTCAAAGCAATAGTAGGTGCGCTGGCAGGGCTGATAGTTGTGGTGTTTTCTGGAGGGGTAGCTGCGGCGCAGACTGTAGAAGAGGTAAGAGAGCGGGACCAGCTGATAGCCGAACAGGAGTCTTTGTTGAACACTTACCGCTGTCTATTCGGGGTGGACACCTCGGCAGTATCCGGCGGTTGTGCTGGCCGCAAGGTAAAGCAAGGGCCAGTCCTGCCAGGCGACTTTGAGGGTACGCCCACTGCCGACGATATCTCAGTTCGCGACCAGCTGATCGTCAACCAAGAATCTCTATTAAACATCTATCGCTGCCAATTTGAAGTAGACACCCAACTGGTTCCCGACGGCTGTGCTGACCAGCTTGGATCCGATTCCCGACCTCCGAGGACAAACCCAGTCGCTTACACCGCGGTGTCAGCGGGCTTTCACCACTCATGCGGGCTACGAGCTGATAAGTCAATCGTTTGTTGGGGAAGGAACCAGTGGGGCCAAGCCGTTGCCCCTGATGGGAAATTCACAGTGCTGTCGGCTGGCTATGACGATACTTGCGCCATAAGGGTCGACGAGACAATTGTCTGCTGGGGGGAAGACACCGCGGGCATCTCGAATGCCCCTAGGGGGCGGTTCACCGACGTGTCAACTAGTTCCTGGCATTCGTGCGGGATAAGCACCGATCAGGCCGCTGTCTGCTGGCACAACAATCCTTGGGGCCAATCTGATTCCCCAGAGGGGAAATTTGTCGCCATAGTCGCTGGCACAGAGCATTCATGCGGGATAAGGGTTGACCAGACAATTGCCTGCTGGGGCAAAAACGACATGGGGCAGTCTGATCCGCCCGCTGGTATGTTCATCGATGTAACTGCTGGAAGCTCCTATACGTGTGGTCTGAAAGCCGATCAGTCGATCATCTGCTGGGGTAGTCACTCGTGGGGCCAGCTTGCTGCGCCAGCTGGGAAGTTCGTCTCCCTATCAGCAGGTGAAAGTCATGCATGCGGGGTCAGGACCGACCAAACCATCAGCTGTTGGGGTGACAGCTTCGATGATGGAGATGTACCGGCCGGGAAGTACACCTCAGTGAGTTCAGGAGTCGCGCATTCCTGCGGGGTCAAGGTCGATCAGACCGTCGTCTGCTGGGGCGACAATAGATTCAACGACTATGGCCAATCAGACGTGCCTGGACCTTGATTTCCGATTAGGGGATTGACGCCAGGCTTCGTGAAGGGCCTTCGTGACGAGTTGCATCATTTCCCGGGCCACCATGGGAGCGGCGTTCTGGTTCTGGCCGGTGACCAGGTTGCCGTCGACCACCCAGTGGTTGGCAAAGGTGTCGCGGAACCGGGTGGTGCTCTCAAAGATGGCCCCAGCTCGGCGCAGTTCGGTCTCGGGATGATAGGGAGTGCTCTCGATGCCGAGTTCGTGTACCTGCTTGTCGGTCACCCCGGTCACCCGCCGGTCCTTCACCAGCGGCTCACCGTTGGCACCTTTGGCCCGCAGTAGGCCGAGCGGTCCGTGGCAGACGCCGCCGATCACCCGGCCGAGCTGATTGGCCTCGGTGACTTGGGTGCCGAGGTCCTCCGAGAAGCCGAAGTCGAAGGCCGCCCCCCATCCTCCAGCCAAGTACACGATGTCGTAGTCGGCCATGTCGAGATCGCCGATGGCCAGCGACTCGGTGACCTTCTGGCGTAGGTCGTCATCGGCCATGAACCGGTCGTCGGCCTCGGTGCGGATCACCGGCTTCAGCGACTGGGGTTCGACGGGGATCTCGCCGCCGGACGGGCTGGCCACGTGTACCTCCATGCCGGCGTCCAAGAAGGCGTAGTAGGGCACGGTCATCTCGCTGGAGAACACTCCGGTGGGCTTGCCGATGTCGAGCATGCCGTGGTTGGTGGCCACCACCAGGGCCCGAAGGCCGCTGAGGTCTGCCTCAAAGCGCCGGCCGTCTTCAGGATGCATGCCGACCCGCTGAAGTGCCTTGCGCAGCAGGCGGGCGGGAGGTGGGGGATTTTTCTTCATTGGACCCTCCGAGGGGATGCGATCGACGTAAGGCCAGGGCTGATTGCGGTCGGGAACACACCGGGTTCGTTCGGCAGCCAATTGGCCGGCGAGGTGGGCGAAGACGGCTTCGAAAGCCGGGTCGCTGGCCAGGTTCTGGGCTTCGATCGGATCGGTATCGAGGTCGTAAAGCTCCCACTGATCGGGGAGCGGCTCGAAGCGGTGGACCGGACCGGCCGGTCCGTTGGCAGCCAAGTGGCGGACGCCGGGCTCGGTCCAGGTGGCCGGATCGTCGAAGCTCCGCACGATTTTCCACAAATGGCCCGAACCGCCGGCCGCGTCGGTATCCGGCACCCGGGCCACGAGACCCTCGAAGTTGGCGGCGACGTGGGCGGGCACCTGAATGCGCAGTGGTGCCGGCGGGTTCGCCAACCGCAGCATTTGCCGAGCCGTTGCGCTCAAGTTCGAGTCGCCCTCGGGCATGTTGTCGCGGGTCAACAGATAGACCGGCCGATCAGCGTCGGGTGCCGAAGCGCCGTCCACAACCGGCATGAGATCGCGACCGGGCAGGGGATGAACCTCGGTGTGGGTCTTGCCAAGCGCCTCGGCGGTTGACTCCTGGTCGATACCGGCCGCAGCCAACAGCGTGGGTACGAAATCGACATGGGAGGTGGGGGCATCGTCGACCTGGCGGCCCCCGGTCGCCTCAGGCCCGACCCGGGCGATGGTGAACGGAATCCGGGTGGCCTCGTCGTACAGGTTGAACCACTTCTGGTGGAGCCCGCCGTGGGCTCCCAGCAGCTCGCCGTGGTCGGCCGTCCGCACCAGCACGGCGTTCTCTGATCCTTGGTCGGTGACGGCCCGGCGAACCCGGTCCAGCGGGCCGTCGACCTCGGCGTGAAGGCGGTAGTAGAGATCGCGGTAGGCCTGGGCCCGCGTCCGGTAGGCCCGGTCGATGAGAGGCGGCGGCCCGTAGCACGACAAATATGAGGCCCGAAAGGCGATTTGAGCGGCTGGCTTGGTCGAGAGGTCCTCGCCATCGGTGGGCGACGGCGGCACCGCTGGTGGATCCTCAACCCCGGCGGTGCGGGGGCTGCCCCGTCGCAGCCACCCAGGTGCGAACACGATGTCGTGGGGGTTCACGAAGCTGGCCACCAGCAAGAACGGCCGAGCGGCCTCCGGGTCGCCGGCACGGCGCCGGGCATACCGGTCTTCGAGCCAGGCCACCACCCGGTCGGCGATCAGCGGGTCGCGCACGAATCCGGTATTGGCGAAGGAAGGACCGTGGGGCTCGGGGCCGATCCATCCCGAGAACCCAAACGCATCGAGAGGGTCGGCATCGAGGTAAGTCTGGATCGCCTTCTGGTCGACGGCACCGTCGCTGTCGTTGGTGGCCAGCGCGTCGCCGGTTGCCGGGTTGAACAGATCGGCGTGGCTCATGTGCCACTTGCCCTGATAGTGGGTGTCGTAGCCCGCGGCCCGAAACCAGTGGCCCAGCGTGGGCACCTCACCAGGGCGCAGCCACCGCATCCGCGAGTCGTTCCACACTTTCCCCAAGCCATCGGTCTGGGTCACACCGTGTACGTCGGGGTACTGCCCGGTGAACAAGGTGGGCCGGCTGGGCACACAGGCCAGCGAGCCGGTGTAGTGGCGCATGAACGAGACCCCGTGGTCGTCAAACCACCGGGTGCCGACGAGGGTCTGACGACGCCATTCCCGCAGATCGTCGGACTCGTAGGGCGGCACCGCCCGCTCCTGGTCGGTCATGATCACTACCACGTCAGGGCGATCGGTCATCGGCCCGCTCCTGCGGTTTTGGTCATGTGCCGATCGAGTCCGGCGAGCATGGTCTCCGAAGCTTTGGCCAATCGCCGGGCCACAATCCCGGCGATCAACTGCTGAGGCGGTCGAGGCCCGGCGTTGACCCGGCTGGTCAGCGAAACCCGGGTCCCCCGTGTCGTTTCCCGCAACGACCAGGTGTTGGCCACCGATCGGATCACCGGCGGGAGACCTTCGATGGAGTAGGCCAGCGTTACCCCCGGCGACCAGTCGACGACCCGCTCCACCAGCGAGGAGCGGCCCACCTGCACCCGGCGCACGGTGCCGACGCCCTCAGCCTGCTCACTCATCAGACAAGAGTGTTCGACGTTGGATGTCCACCCGCTTATGGCGCCGAAGTCGGCCAGCACGGCCCACACCGCCCCCGGTTCGGCGGCTATGTCTCTGGTGCAGGTGATCTCGGCCATGGCTCTTTCGTGGTTCTCCTATTGCCAGCTCTTATTGACGGGCCATCTCGGTGCGGGCCGCAGCTTCGACATCGTCGGCTGATTGCCTGCCGAGCTCGATGACCACCTCATGGATTTCTCCGGTGAATGGGAACGAACCCTCATAGCGCTGCGAGACCGGCGAACCATGATCGAATCCGATGCTGTCGCTCAGCAGGGAAATCGACCTCATCATGAGCGGCAGCTCGGCTCGACCGCAAACACTTCCATCGATGGCGACACTCATGACCCCGCTAGTACGGCTGGTACGACGGAGGCTCACCGCCAAAGTGCTGCGGCCCTGGGGCACTGGCAGTTCGGACTCCAAGATGGTGCGATCCATGAAGGCGTTGTAGTCGACCACCAGCCGTTTGTTCTCCACAAACACCGATATCCCTGCGCTGGCGCTCCCCGAGGCCCAGATAACCCCGTCGTCTCCGTCAGCCCTGGTTATCTCCGCGGCCAAGTCCCATGCTCTTCCCCCCGGGGACGGGGAGGCCGACGACGGGATCGGCGAGATCGGCGGCCGGTACACATACCGCCGGCTGGTGGGGTGGGGCGAGCGGTCGTTCGGCCTCGCGGCGAACAGCTCGATCGTGCGGTCGTCCAGGGGGAGCACTCCGTGGCGTTCGGCCTCCTCCCACCACAGGCCAATCAGCTCTTCCAATACCTTGGGCTGATCGTCAGCCAGGTCGAAACACTCGGAGGGATCGGAGGAAAGGTCGTAGAGCTCCCATCGATCATCATCGAAGTCCTGGCCATGGATATGCCGGGTGACGGCCTTCCACCACTTGCCGTCCTGTTCGACCACTAGCGCCCGCGAGCCGAACATCTCGAAGTACTGGAGTCTGTTGGTTGCCGGGGCGGCGGCGTCGCCCAGCACCGTGGCGAACGAGTGGCCGGTGACCGGGAGCTGCTCATAGCCGTTCAACGTGTTCGGCGGCGCTATTCCCAGCAGGTCGTACAGCGTCGGTGCCAGATCGGAAACGTTGATGAACTGGTTGCGCTTGGTGCCGCACTGTTCGGCCGCGATGCCGTCGGGCCAGTGGACGATCATTGGGACGTGGACGCCGCCCTCGTGGGTGTTCTGCTTGTACCACTTGAACGGCGAGTTGCCGCACTGGGCCCATCCCCAGGGGTAGTTGGTATGGCTGTGAGGACCGCCTATTTCGTCAAGGCGCTCGATGGCCTCATCGGGGTCTTCGAGTATGCCGGTGAAGAACTTCATCTCGTGCAAGACACCGAATGGCCCACCCTCTTGGGAGGCGCCGTTGTCGGCCAGCACCACCAGGATGGAGTTGTCGAGTTGGCCGATGTCGCGCAGGCCGTCCACAAATCGCCCGATCTGGTCGTCGGTGTGGTCGAGAAAAGCGGCAAAGGCCTCTTGGAGTCGGCAGGCCAGCAGTCTCTGATTCTCCGGCAGGCTGTCCCAGGGCTCTACCCCGTCATTTCGTGGAGCCAGCTCGGTGCCCGGCGGTATCACTCCCGACTTGAGTTGCTGCTGGTACCAGCGCTGTCGTACCACGTCCCAGCCCTCGTCGTAGCGGCCGCGATACTTCTCCAGGTATGCGGGCGGGGCTTGATGGGGGGCGTGGGTGGCGCCGAAGGGCAGATAGGCAAAGAAGGGGCGGTCGGGTCGAACACCCTTGCTGTCCCGGATCATCTGGAGCAGTTGATCAACCAGGTCTTCGCTCAGGTGATAGCCGTCTTCGGGGCCCGCTGGTGGGTCGATGTGGTGGTTGTCGACTACG
Source organism: bacterium (assembly GCA_026708015.1). Classification (NCBI taxonomy): domain Bacteria; species bacterium. Next base: position 59,851 of record JAPOVT010000013.1, on the reverse strand, counting down.
AGTTCCGGGTGGAACTGATCGGTCTCACCTTCCAAGAACCCGTAAAACCGGTCGAATCCCCGACCCAGGGGCCACTGGTCGAACGGGCCAGCCGCCGATGCGTCCTGGGACGGCGCCAGGTGCCACTTGCCCGCGCAGAACGTGGCGTAGCCCTCCGCTCCGAGAACCTCGGCCAGTGTGGCGGCGTGGTTGGTGATGTGGCCGAGCTGGTGGGGGAAGCCAGTGCAGTGGTTCGACACCGACCGCATTCCCACCGTGTGCTGCGAGCGGCCGGTCAGAAGCGATGCCCGGGTGGGAGAGCACAGAGGGGTGACGTGGAAGTTGGTGAACTGGAGTCCGTCGGCAGCCAGCCGGTCCACATTGGCGGTGTCGATGTCGGAGCCGTAGCAGCCGAATTGGGCGAAGCCGGTGTCATCGAGCAGCACGACGACCACGTTGGGCGCATCCTCGCCGGGGTGGGGTGGCTCCTCGAAGAACGGCTCGGAGTCGGCCAGGGTCTTGCCGATCACGCCGGGGAACGGGCGTTTGGTCGAAGGGTTAGCCATGAGCGTTGTTCTGTGCTGTGGCGACCGTGGTCAGGTCGTCGCCGATCACGATCTCGCCGGCGAAGTGCTCAGCGGCCCGGGCGATCCATTCGGGGTACTGCTCGGCGGTGGGGGCAGGCACCATGTGGGTCAATACCAGGCGCCGGGCGCCGACTCGGGCCGCGGTCTGGGCCGCCTCCACCACGCCAGAGTGATAGTCGAGGATGTCTTGGACCATGTCGTTGGGGATGAGCTCCACCAGATCCCGGCGAATCACCGTCTGCACGTAGGCATCGACGTCGGCGGCCAGAACGTCCACGCCGGTGCAGGGAAGGGTGTCGCCCACCAATGCCACCGTCGTGCCGTTGTGCTCAAGGCGGTAGCCGATGGTGGGCCTTGCCGGTGCGTGGACCGTGGCCGCGGTGGACACCTGCACGTCGTTGACCGCGAACTGATCGTCCGGCTCCACCTCGGTGACCTCCACATTCGGACCCCTGGTGAGGACATCGTGGTGCTCAATGCGGTAGCCGATGTCGGCTTCTAGAGCATGGAGTTGGCGTTCCACGAACTGGGCGGTGCCCGGTGGCCCGAACACCCGAAGCGCAACGTTGCCCTGAGTCATGATCCAGTGCGTGGTGATGACGTCGTTGAGATCGCAGATGTGATCGCTGTGCAAGTGGGTCACCAAGACGGCAGCCAAAAACGCCGGCAGCGAACCTCCCCCGGCCATGCGCATCACCACCCCTCGACCGGCGTCGACCAGGATGTGGGTGTCGCCCGCCTTCACCAGCGTGGATGGACCGGCCCGATTGGCGTCGGGCAACGGCGATCCGGTCCCCGTCAACACGATTTCCATCTCTCGCTCCTTTGCTGTGCGTGGTTCGTCTGGCTCGAGGAGCGCCGGTGGATCCTCTGGGCGGTTAAGACGTCATGCCGCCCAGGCCCACCAGGCCCCGAGCCAGCTCGATCTCGCCCATGTGGCGCAACCCGTGTTGGTAGTGCCAGCACTCGAAGGCGTCGAGCACGGTGATGCCCTGGGGGCCAGCGCACATCGCACTGTAGGTGCTGGCGATCTGGGGCGGATAGGGCGGGGCGACGATGACCCGCTCGAAATCGGCGGGATCCATGTGCTCGATGTAGGCCTCAGTCCGGTTGAACACCGCCCGCTGGTACTCCTTGAACGCCTCGAAGTCGCCGATGCGCTGGTGGATCATGTCGCTGACCGGCCGCTCCTTGCCGTGGTCGTTTATGGCCATCTGCACTCGGGCCTGCCAATCGTCATTCCAGATGGGCAGTTCACCGGAGATGCCCATGAAGGTGGCGTCCTGCATGTTGGTGTAGTGGAAGAGCGAGAACGCGATGGGCAGTACTCCTTCCCGTTCGAAGTGGTTCACGTGATGCAGCTCCATGGTGCTCACCGCTTGGTAGTAGAGCGAGTGCATGGTTCGCATGCGGCGCAAGAGCGAGTCTTGGGTGAGGTTCAGCGTGTCGACGTTGCCCATGGCGGTTTCCTGGTCGTTGGCGGCGATCATTTGCCAGTATTACCCGCAAAACTTAGGCTGTCGGCTCATGACCTCGCAACCTTCGCAGGTCCGCCTGGTGGCCTACCCCTCCGGGATTCCCGGCGACGACGTCTGGAAGATCACCCACGACTCGCCGCCCGAGTTGGGCGACGGCGAGATCGAGGTGGATGTGCAGCTGATCTCGATTGATCCGGGGATGAAGGGGTGGGCGACACCCATGCGGAGCTACATCGAACCAGTGGCCTTGGGCGACGTCATGCGGGCGTTCGGAATCGGGCCGGTGGTGCGCAGCGCCAGCAATTTCTACTCGGAAGGCGATGTGGTCTCCGGGTTCACAGGAGTGCAGACCCGTGCGGTGGTGGACTCCCGCTCCATGCGCCCGATCGACATGGCGCTCGCACCGATGGAACTTCATATGAGCGTTTTGGGCATGACCGGTTTCACCGGCTACTTCGGCATGCTGGATCTGGGGCGTCCTGAAGCCACCGATACCGTGGTGGTGTCGGCCGCGTCGGGGGCCGTTGGCAGCGTGGCGGCCCAGATCGCCAAGCGGCAGGGGGCGCGGGTTGTCGGCATCGCCGGGGGTCCGGCCAAGTGCGCCTACCTGCTCGATGAACTGGGTCTCGATGCCGCCATCGACTACAAATCGACGACCCAATCGGTGGTCGACGGATTGCGGGACGCCGCGCCCGGCGGGGTCGATGTGTACTTCGACAACGTCGGCGGCGAGATCCTCGGCGCGGTGCTGGGGCACATCAACCGACACGCCCGCATTGTGCTCTGCGGGGGAATCTCGCAGTACGGGGATATGGCCAACGCCACCGGACCCGACAACTACCTTCAGCTCATCACCAAGAGCGGTCGCATGATGGGGTTCACCATGCTCGACTACCTCCACCGCATTCCCGAGGCCGTGACCGATCTGGCCGAGTGGGCGGCTGATGGCTCGGTGAAGCATCGCCAGCACATCATCGACGGAATCGAGAGCTTCCCCGAGGGCTTCCGCATGCTGTTTCGCGGCGAAAACCACGGCAAGCTCTTGCTGCGGCCCTGACGGCCCCACCCATCTTCGAGGATTAACGCCTCGCGCCCCACAAGTTTTGTTCAGTGCCTCCCATAGACTGATACGCCATGTCTCAGCAGCCTCAACCGAGCGCCATTGTGTACGTCGATGGCTTCAACTTCTATTACGGAGCCCTCAAAGGCAATTCGGATCTGAAGTGGCTCGACTATCGCAAATTGGCCAGTCGTTCGCTGCGGGGGCACCACGTCGATGCTGTCAGGTACTTCACAGCCAGGGTTCAGGATCGGCCTGATGATTCTGGACTAGCTCAGCGGCAGGATGTTTACATTCGTGCCCTCAAAGAGCATGCCGGAGTCGAAATCCACCTGGGTCAATTCAAGCACAGGGAGAAGAATCTGCCCCTTGCCCGCGAACATCGGAAGGGGAAGATCAAGATGGCTCGCGTGATACACACGGAGGAGAAGGGATCAGACGTCTCTCTGGGCGCGCATCTAGTGCGGGATGCCTGCCACAAGAGCATGGAAGTCGCGTTGGTCTTGTCGAACGACAGCGATCTCCAGACTCCGGTCACGATGGCCGAAAAGGAGGGAATAGTTGTCATCACGGTCAACCCCCACAAACAGACCCAGCAGCCGCGACGCTTGTTGAGCGGTGACAAGCGGACATTGAACCGGAAGCTGCTTGAGCGCTGCCAGCTCCCCGACCCGGTGACTACCCGGGCAGGCAAACTGATCCACAAGCCCAAAGAATGGAAGGCCTAGCGCGCAAAAGTCCGCCGAAGCGGACTCCTGCTGGGCCTAGCCCCTTGACAGAGAACTAGGTGGTTCGCCTTCATTTTAGGGACTCAGAAGGATTTTTCAAGCCATTCTGTGCGCAACTTCGCCCTGGCGCCACTGGCCGAGTTGTGCTTCATCGAGCAGGCCTGGCAGCGGCGAGGGGTCGGCCACCGATCAACGGTCTTCCCCGCTGCCGCCAATCTCCTCAGCGAAGAGGAATTCGCCGTGGATGGTGGGGCCGGCTCCCGAAGACTCGGTCAGTGCCTCGATGTCAACGGGTGCTGGCTGGCCCGCGGAGCCTTCGAGCCGTTGGAAGATAGAGCGTCCGCCCCCTGCGGGGGATCGCAGCAGGCTGTCTCGACGTTGCTGGGGTGTCGCGAGGCCTAGGGCGCTGACTACTTGTTCTATTTGGGTGAGGCGCTCTTCGTTTCGGGCGCTCATTCGCGCACCGCTAGCCCATAAATGCACGGAACGCTGGCTCACGCCAAACAGTCGTCGGAATTGGTCCCATGTCAGACCACTGTTCTCCTTGATTCGTCGAACCCGCGACACAGTGGCTGGTTGCGGGTGAGGGTCGGTCCCGATGCCCTTGATGGGAGTGCTCTGCGACGAAGTCGACAGATCGGCTGCGACTCGGGCCACCAACTCATTCCAGGAGCCGCCGAAGGTCAAGCCAGCCAGACAAGCCAAATAGGTCGCCTCGTAGGCTGGTTCTTGCTGCGAGCTTTCGGCTTCCCAAAGGAGTGCGACTTCCGCCGCGCTATCTCCCAGTTCGGGGGATTGGTCAGCGGGCCAAGGATCGCTGACAAGCACGCGAATCACGCTCAGGGCAAATGGGTTTTCCTCATGGCTATGGGCGTCAGGCTCGGCCGCAGCCGGTACGAGAGCGGTGCTCACAGAGCCGCTCCATGGGCTCTCAAGAACTCGTCCGAAACCGCCCATCGGAAGAAACCGTAGACGATGCTGGCGTATTTCTCTGCTTCTTCCGCGCACAAGGCAGCTTCGAATGGGGCTGTCACAGCCGTGTATGCATCCAAGTCGAGAATCCAGCTGGGCCCGTCGACGGGCTCGATCGATGGATCATGGGTGCTGTTCGGCGGGAGGTGCCCCCAGCGGCCGAGCAGGCTGACTCGGTCTACAGAGAATTCGGCGTGGGTCATCTCACTTGTTGTTTGTCCCCCGCTGAGCCCAGCACTGCCCAGACCGAGCATCTCGGGGCGGATGAAGCCTCCGAGCCGCTCCAGTTTGGCGGGATCGGCGAGCCGGTCCATGTACCTTACGCCTACCCTATTGGTGAGCACGGGCCGGATGTGCTTGGCCACAGCGGCGAGCGCGTTGCTCAGCCTGTCCATGAAATCAGGCCGGTTGGTGTAGTCGCTACAGTCCAGCGAGACGAAACTGTCGGACAGAGTTAACTGCCAGTTACCGTCCGCGTCGGAAAACCGCCACAGCACGGACGCGTCGGTCGTCAGCGCACCCTGCACTCCCAACGCCACCTGCTGTTGCTGCTCCATCTTGACCAGGGGATAGTCGCCTCGAATCGCTTCTTGGAAAGGTGCAATAAAGCGTGCCTCCCTTGTGCTGAGAACAGGCGCGAACCGAACCTGCGCGACAACTCTGACCAGCGGATCTGGGTCAAGCAGGATGCGCGCGGGTGCCGCGCCAAACGGTGTGTCGGGGGCCTTCGACCAGGTAGCCATACTTCACTATATACTTCATAATGACAATAACGTCATCCCCCCTTGTTTGGGATACGGATCTTGCAAGGTGCTGGACAGTCTGAGGGTTGCTCCACCCGGTGGTTTTGGAGGTAGTCCCAGTCGATTCCTTGGGAGGCTGGGCCTTCAGGATGCCGAAGCGGAAGGCAGCGGAACTGCCGTTGAGGGCTTACTCGTCGGTTCCGTCGCCGTACTGCCCGTAAGCAAGTCCTCTCACAGGCGGTTCTTGGGCAATCAGGCCGCCGAGCTCGGCCAAGTGAGCGGCATCCCAGCCGAGCGCATCGGCAACCGCCTCGTCCCACTGACGGCGCACGTCGCAGTAGCCTTCACGGAACTGTGGCACTTCCACATGGCGGGTCGACTCCCAACAGGCCGCCAGTGTCTCGCGGATACGCTCGTCTTCGAGGTCGGGGATCGGGAGGTCGCGCCAGACGGCGGGGTTGTAGAACGGGAATCTCAGTGTCTTTCCCGGACACCGCAGGATCAGCAAACGTCCTGGTGTGGAGTTCAAGAACACGGCAGTTGCCTTCGATTCCTCTGGGTCGAGGCCTGTGACGGGCATCCAGCCCTGTCCGACATAGCGCTCGTCAGAGGCGACCGCGGTGAGGCGGGCCGTCGAAAGCTGATGACCCATTGAGACCAGCAGATGCCCAGCCTTTTCTAAAATTGGGGGTTTACCTGGCTTCTTCCACTCCCAATATGCGTCGGGCACCGCCTCGATCCGCTGCTGGCCGTCTGCCCCTTTGGATTGCAGCACAGGGAAAGTTTCGAATTCGCCAGTGTCCTGCTTGCTGTAGTCGTCGCGCATTGCTTGTCCTGTCGCGTGTACCGCTACGTCATCGCTTCTGGACGACGTCCCGTCCTGCGGTAGTTGGCGTTTAGCGGTTGAAGCGTGGTGTGAACCATCACGTTGCCCTGTCTCACTTGCTCTTCGCTCTGCGGTATTGGGCGCTGAGCAACGGGTTGGTTTTGTGGACGGTTCGTCTCTCTCTCTCTCTCTCTCTCTGCAACGCTGCCAGGTCATCGGAATCGGCGAATTCCGCGGCCGCTGATGCGAGAACAGGTGAGCGCAGCACAGCAGCGGTCCAGTCGCCGGCGGTGACCCTCTCGGCAGGCCAGTATGAGATTTCGCCCCATCCGTCGGGCAGTCTTCCCGCATCGGCTGACCGCAGGAGGGTGTGCAGTGTCTCGGTTTCCTGCTCATTGGTGGGGAATCGGTCCAACGGATGATCCGTGACGGGTGTTGGGAACCCTCGTAGCGGGTGAACACAAAGATGCTCTCGTTTATCTCCGTGTTCTGAGACAGGTTTCCGTCACGGGTGGCGAAGTTCGTCAAGATGGTGTGGACATGGAACCTCTCTGCCATCCATAAGCGCATCACCTCTGCTGACGCTGCCGTTGCGATTACCATTGGAGCGATCATCACGATGACCCCTGCGCCGTCCTTGGCCAGGCAATATCCGGCCAATGTTTCAAACATTGGCTGGATGGAGTTCTTATCAAGAACTCCATCCAGCGAAAGATCGGCATTGACCAGCATTCCTTCAAGAGCGTCCATTCTGCTGCGCAGCGCCCTCTGGTCATCCTGATCAAACTTCTCGCCTGCTTTGGACCGATTTGTGAATGGCGGATTCATAATGACGATGCGAGCATTCGCGGCTGCTGCTGCCGCGTCGTCCATTTCGGGGCCTTCAAGTGTTGTCTCGGCTCCAGTCTTGATGGTGACAGATTCGGCTGCATCGTCAAAAAGCCGCCCCGAGTCGATGATCTCGCTTCTGGCCAACAGTTCGAGGGTGCCTGCGGCGGATCCACCACCGGGTTGCGGCCCGTAGGGCATCAGGTGGAGGCCCATCTTTCGGTATTTCACGTCGGCGTTGCCCGACATGAGCTGGGTGGCCGCCAGTTGGAGGGACACGGGGTTCACGTCGAGGCCTTTGAGCACCTCTTCGACTGCGACTTTCTGCAAGTTGGCTGACCGTTCGTCGTCAGCGCAGTGAAGTCTTGCTCGGCGCTTCATCTCGGCCATCACAGCAGCGAGCAGTGTGCCCGATCCGCACGCCAAGTCAACGGTCTTGTGGGCACGCCAGACATCGCTGTCAGACCAGTCCAAATCGTTGTCAGGGTCAACGGCATCCAATGCCAGCCACGCTGCTATGTCCGCTGCTACAGGGCGGGTAAAAAACGCGCCATCAGATGACTGGTCTCCCATGACCTCATTGAACAGCGCCCCGGCGTGGTCTGTGCCCATATCGGCGTAGGTCTCGGCGATCATCTCCGCCTCGCCCGCTATGTGTCGAAGGGCGCGGCGAAACCCGCCGAGCATCCCCGTCCTCTTCGCTGCTGTCAGGGCTTCCACCGCTGGTTCGATAACAGGCAGGAAGTCCTGCCTGGTGATGGCTTGCCACGAGTCGCGGAACATCTCGTCCGGCTCGGGTGCTGCCTTGACATCTGCGAGGGCTTCTATCCCCCTGTGTCCGAGCCATCCGCCAGAGTGGATTCTCTGATGCAGCATCGCCGCGTTCATCCACAGCAAGGCGGCGATGGTCGCGCCATCAGCCCTCGGCTTGTTCTGTTTGGGTGCCGACAACTGGTCGAGCCCGAAGTGGGCGTTCAGCGCCACCGACAGCTCGGACTCTTCGTGGATGTACCTGGCCGCCTCATTCACTGTGCCTCTGAGCAGGTTCAAGTCGCGTTGGACCTTGTTGCCCGTCAGACCCGACTTCTCCAGCAGGTTCATGGCGATGGCGCCGCCCATCTGCTCCGACAAGTCGAGCAGCACCCCTTGGATGTGCTCTTCGAACACGGCCTTCTTCTGGGCTTCTTGCTCTTTGCGCTGTCGCTCGCGTTCAGCGGGATTCGGGACTGGTCTGCCGCGTTCGCCGTTCGCCATTTTGCCTGCTCGCCGCTTGGTCTGCCTCTCGTTGACATCTCCAATCTCTTGGCTGGGTTTCGGCTTGTGGCGTACCACTGCGTCCTCGCGTGTCTCTGTGCTGCCGTCGGGACGCTCGACGTGGACGATCATCGCAGTCGGCTGATCTTTGAGCTCTGACCACAGTGCCTTGGCGAAGGGCTCGGCGTCGTCGAAGTCGAGCAGCGGGCGATCTTGCTTCACCGCGGCGCGGGCGATGTCTTCGGCATCGTCTCTGCTGCCCTTCACGACGGCATATGAGAGGTTCCTTTGGCTGGGTCTGCCCACTGCCACGACTGTTCGCATCTCCAACGGCGGCGGCTGGTTAGAGGGCAATGAGATGGTCAGCATCTCGGGCAGCGAGTCCTCGATCCGCTTGTCGTGGGCGCGAAGCGCCTGGAGTATGTCGCCGAGTTCTCGCCAGCCCTCGTGCCTGTCGCTGGTGGCGAGATGCCGCTCAGCGTCCACGCCCGGGGGGATGACCACGGGGACCACGATGTAGCCGAGGTCTTTGCCCTGAGCGCGGCGCATTGCCCGCCCGACTGCTTGAACCACGTCGATGGAGGATTTGCGCGGTTCCAGGAAGGCTACGGCCGACAGCGACGGGGAGTCGGTGCCCTCGCCGAATATCCCGACGTTGAGAACGGCATGCGGATTATCGGAGGTGGCTTTGGCCAGGTGGCGTTTAGCCTCGTCGCGCCCAGCAACAGGCGTAGACGCGTCAAGATGCTCCAACTTGAAATCGGAAATTGATTCCCCCACCTCGGCGGCGATCCATTCCTTCACCGCATCGGATTGCAGAACATCGGTCATGGCTTTGCTGCGGGCGATGGTGTTCAGGAACCCGATGCACGACTTGATCGGAACGTAGCTTCCGTCCTTTGATACGGCTCCCCCTCCCATCGCCAACGCGAAAGCCATTCCCTTGAGATAATCGCCAGTGGTAGGGAGCATCTCCCCACGCCTGGATCGCGACTGAGGCTTCCCCCCGGTCGCTGCCGCTTCCGCTTGGCGCGCTGCCTCCTCGTCAGCTTGGCGGACCAGCAGGTTGGCGAGGTCGATTGCCGCCTGGTCACCGATGCCCATGGCGATGATCCGATAGTCCGACAGCCACCCGTTGCTGACGGCATCTACGTAGGAGCGGCGGTAAAGCTCCACCCCGAAAACAGACTGGTCGTCCATATGTCTGACCACAAAGTCATGCTTGTCAGAGCGGCCTGCTGTCTCAGCCAGGGCGCTGTCGCCGTAGATGCGCGGGGTAGCTGTCTGATAGACGCGGTAGGTCGCAGGGAATGCGTCGCGGTCGTGGCAAAGAGTGAAGTCGCTCAGCATCACATCAGCGGCAGTGCTGCGCTTGCGGCGTCGCACTCCCGCAGTGCGGTGGGCTTCGTCGCAGATCAGCACCTTGAAGGCATCAGCCGCGTCGGCCTGCTTGATGCCATCCGACACTCGCCTGGCCGACTGGTAAGTGCCGAAAATGATGCTCACCATCTCGCTAGCGGGACCTGTGCGCCTTTCTCTTATCCAGTCGGCGATTTCGGACGGATCGGTCGTGACGGGGCAGCCCTTCAGCGTTTCAACAGTCTCCAAACCCCTGTCCAGGGTGGCGTCATCGGCGTTGGCCACCTTCTCCTCATCAGCCGCGACGCCCTGGTCAGAGCAAACCGCCATTGACCTCAGCGAAAGCTCGGCGTGCTCTAGGAATTCGCGGCGTATCTGCGCCACAAGCGCTATCGACGGGCACAGCACCACAGACAATTCGCCCTGGTAGGTCAATTTTTCGACGATCCGCAGAGCAATCCTCGTCTTCCCAGCACCACAGGGCAGGACGATGCGCCCTCGGGCCTCGCCTCTTGGGATACCCACCTCTTCGGCCTGCTCATTGTCTCTCAGCCGCTCCACAGCCAAGTCAACGGCTTCCCGCTGCATATCAGAACGCGTCTGTGAGAATGGCTCACCATCATCAGCAGGCTTGCGCCCAGTCCCAGCGCTGCCACTAGGGGATTGGTCGAACTCTGATGCCGCATCCAGCGCTGCCCTTTGCCTCTCAACGGCTTGGGCAACGTTCACCAACTTGACAGGGGTGCCCGACATGGCGACCTTGCCAGGTGAGTGCCCGCTGATAGGGACGTTTCCGTTGACCGCCAGCCACCGTTCGGCCCAAATGTCCTTGTCCGCCGCTGCGGACAGAAACTTGTTCATTTCCCGCGAGAGAATCGGGGCACCCTCACCCATCTCGTCAAGCTGTCGGGCCTTCGCCTGGATCGCCACCCACTTCCCGTCATCGCGTCGGCGGGCCACAAGGTCAATACCGACGTCGACGGACGGCGTGCCTTCGGGCATCACTTCGTCTCTATCGGGCCATTCCGACCAGCGCCAGCAGTCACCGATATTCCAGTCGCGGATGTGCGGAGCCACTTCAGCGGTCAGAACTTCAAGCCATACTCCGTCAGTCTGCTCATAGGCATGCGATTCGAGCTTGGATACCGCTCCATCAAGAACAGCACTGGCATCGCCGGTCATCTCGCTCGCCATCATGGAAGCGAGATGGCTTCTACGCCCAGGCCCCGCGCTCCCGCTAACCCATCCCCCCAAGCGAACACGATGGCAACACTACCAGCGGACGGGACAACCGCTTCCTAGTCAACCGCAGACGAGGCGTACCTGATCTGTGTTCGGAGAGCTATCCCCAGAGCTCGTTGGTCCAGCAGGCGGCTAGCGCCTCCCGTTCAGGGCCGGAGGATTGCCTCTAGCGCGGCCCGAAGCACGGCCTCGGTCTCGGCGATGGTGCATCGGCGATGGCGGCGCAGGTAGTCGATGGTGTCGAACTGGAAAAGGACGTCGCCGGCGGATAGAACGGCCTGACGATCGGATGTCTTCACGGCACCCAACTCGGGAGCGAACTGGAGTTGGAACTGGTCGCGGAGGTCGTCGCGGGCTACGGCCAGCCAGTCGCGAACCCGGGGGTGGTTGGGAGCATTGTGTACCGCAGCCCGATACACCGAGCCGGCTCTCTCATAGAGTCGGAGCCGCATGGCCGCGAAGTCGTCAATACGGCGGTCGAGCGGTCCTTGGCCGATCTTGTGGAGGTGGCCAGCGTCCCTCATGAGCTCGCGATGGCGATGGATGGCGGATTCGACGAGCTCGCCGGGATCGGCGAAGTATCGGTAGAGGGATCGCAGGGAAAGTCCAGACCGCTTGGAGACCTGCTCGATGGTCGGGAAGAGCGACTCCTCGCCAAACATTTCGAGGACGGTGTCGAGAGCGGCGTTGATGTTGCGCTCTCGGCGGGCGACCCGCCCGTCGACGGATGCGTCGGTGCGGTCCACGTCGGTCATCGCGGTTTGACGGTAGCAGTCACTTGAGCGTCTCAGTCGTCGCTGACTGGGCCCCAGACCTCGAGATGGTGCACCCGCTCGACCCGTCGAATGGTCCGAAGGTCGAGCAGGGCCTCGACGCCCGTGTCGCGGAAGAGTTGGCGAACCCGAGCCTGATCGGAGGGTTCGGCGGTGGCCAGATCGTCATGAAGGCGTTGGAGCAGCCAGAAGCGGTAGGGCTGGACGACGGTGGTGATGCGCGTCCCCCGCCACTCGAAAACGGCCTCGCCAATGTTGCGGCTGGCCGGGTTGTCTTTGCCGTTGGTGCCGGTAACCAAGTCGGGCCGTTCGGCTAGCCACTGGTTGGCGTGTTCGTAGTGGGCCGCGATCTCGGGCAGCCATTCATCGGCCACATGGCGCATCATCGATTTCAGCGTCTCGGGGACGTCGTTGTCGGAAATCATGTCGGTTTCGGCGTCGTACTCGTGGGCGTAGGGCTCGCTGGTGGCCATGCGCTCGACCCACCGCCCCACCCGGGGCGCGTGAGCCTTGATCAGCGACTGCGGCACCGGATCGCGGAACAGATGGGCCCACATGGCGGCTATTAGTCCGAAATCGCCGATGGTGGGTTGTCCGCCGAGCAGGTAGGGATGGTGGGCGAGGTGGGTGTTGAAGAGATCGAGCCATTGGTGGAAGGCCTGCTCGATTAGTGGAGCGGTCTCTGGGGTGGCTCCGAACTTCACCGTCGCCTTGCGCATGCGCCCGCTGTTGTGCAGGAATACTCTCTCCTCCTCCTCCGGCGAGGCGGCCGGTGGCGCCACGAGGGCGAATTCCGACCGCAGATAGTCCAGGTTCTCGCGGTCGAAGTTCCACCGGTAGTGCATGGCCGGCCGCATCAGCCCTTCCCCTCCGAAGTTCTCGAACAGGTGGCTGATGGCCAGGAGCACAGGCGATTCGGGGTACACCGACATCCGGCGCAACGGCTGGCCGTCGCCCTTCTCGAAGTGGTCGATGATGTCGGCGCCGTCCTGAATGATCCGCCCGTCGGGCGTTTCCATGACCGGTATGATCCACCGGCCCACCGTTGGCACGATGTAGTTCAGATAGCGGTCGCTGCCTGGTGAGACCTCGACGAAGTCGATTCCCTGCTTGCGCAGGTAGGAGCGCGCCTTGCCGGTGAAGAGCGACACCGGGGCGCCATAGAGCGTATAAGGACTGGTCATGTCGGAACCCCCAGCCAGGTCAACAGGGCTTGTGTGTACTGGTCGGGCAGGTCTTCTTGAAGGAAGTGGCCACCGCCGTTGAGAATCGTGTGGGGCTGGCCGGCGGCTCCGGGAATCCGAGCAGTGATCGGCTTCCAGCCGTCGGGGGCCACCGCGTCGAGGTCGCTGAATATGGTGAGCACCGGTCGGTCGAACCGCTCCAGCACCTTCCACGCCTCGTAGTTGGTGGGATACATGGGGTTGTCGGGGCGGGTGGGCAGCAGCTGGGTGAAGGCCCGGCTCCCCACGGTGAGTTCCTGGTCGGGATAGGGCGCCCGGTAGGCAGACACAAGATCGGCGGTGGGCTCGGTCACCATGACCATGGGAAGCAGGGTCCACGGCTCCCACACCAGGGCTGCTGCCGCGAAGGCCTGGAAGTCGGCCAAGGGGCCGGATGCCTCGATCACCTCGGGGAGCGGTTCATTGATGTTCCGCCAGGGGAGGCCGGTGTTGGAGATGACCATGCGACCGACCCGGTCGGGCTGTTCGGCCGCCAGGCGCATGCCTATGATGCCGCCCCAGTCGTGCAGCACGAACGTGATATCGGCGAGGTCGAGATGATCGAACAGCAGCGACCGCATCCAGTCGATGTGTCGGTCCAGCGTGTAGTCGGCCATCTCCGACGGCTTGTCAGACATGCCCATGCCCACCAGATCGGGAGCGATGGCACGCCAGCCGGCCGAGGCGACCGCATTGATCTGGTGCCGCCAGATAAATGACCACGACGGGTTGCCGTGGAGGAAGACCACCGGCGCGGCGTCGGAGTCGCCGGTGTCGACGAAGTGCACGCGCAGCTCTTGGCCGTTCCCGGAGGGAATCGAGATGTAGCGGCGCTCGATCGGATAGTCGGCCAGGCCATCGGCCGCATCGTCGGGAGTGCGGAGAATGCGCACTAGAACAACACCCGGGTGGGGTCAGTCAGCGACCGGGCCACGTCGTCGAGGAGCGGGTCGGCGATCACTGCGTAGTTGGCCTCGTCGTGGGTGGTCCCGCCGGCCGCCAGCTCTTGGGCCGTTGCCGGGGAGATCAAGTCGAATCGGGCTTCGGCAAAGGTCCGGTGATCGCCGAGGAACCGGTCTTCGACCCAGAACCGGCCGATGCGGGTCGATTCGATCGCCTCGGCCAGATCGGGATTCGAGGCGTCGGCCACAACTTGGAGAAGCAGGAGTTGTTCGGAGTCGGCTCCAGACGCCTGTGGCGGTAACGGGTCGTCTTCTGCCGGGAAGGTCGCCATGACAATGGTGAACTCCATTCCCGCGTCCTTGTGGACGTGAGACTCCTGGAAGTCCTCGCGCATGGTCATCTCGGCTATGGCGGCGCGGTAGGGGTACTGCGCGATGGCGATACGGTCCCACTCGGTATCGTCGCCCAGCAGCTGATGGACCACCGGTGCGACCAGGATGATGCGGGCGCCCACCGCCTTCAGCTGCTCGTGGGGTGCATAGACATCGTCGGCCTCGACGCCGGTGAGCGTGGAGGTCCGGCCATCCCCGTAATCGGCGACGGCTCGGTACTTCATCAGATTGAGCGCCCACATCGGCCCGCCGGGCTCTTCTCGCTCGAACCAGGAGGCCACGTAGGTGTCGTTCAGCGCTCCATACCGGGGCATGGGCGGACCTTATAGTATTGCGCCTTTCACTGGCAATAGTTTGGGGCGACCGTTAGGGTTCCGCTATGGAATTCGAGGTCAACCGCCAGGACTTTCGCGACACCCGGACAGTTGACTCGTCACCGGCCAAACTCACACCGGGGCAGATCCGGCTGGCCGTGGAGAGATTCGCGCTGACCGCAAACAACGTGACCTATGCGGTTGCCGGCGACATGCTCGACTATTGGGGCTTCTTCCCTACGGAGGCACCCTGGGGGCGGATCCCGGCCATGGGGCTGGGCTCGGTGGTCGAATCCGCCCATCCCGACATCGGGACCGGCGGCCGCTTCTTCGGCTTCTATCCCATGTCGACCGAAGTGGTCATCACCGCTGAGCCCAAGGGAGACGCGTTCACCGACGTCGGGGTCCACCGGGCCAACCACGCTGCGGTCTACACCGATTTCAGCGATGTTGCCGCCGACATCATGTTCCGTGATGACCGGGTCGACGAGTTCCTCTTGCTCCGCGGGCTGTTCATGACGTCGTTTCTGGCCGACGATTACCTGGGCGACCACGGGTTCCATGGCGCCTCGCAGACCCTGGTTACCAGTGCTTCATCGAAGACCTCGATCTGTCTGGCCGCGTGTCTGGCTCGACGCGGGCACCGCAGCGTGGGTCTTACGTCGGCCCGCAACCGCGCCTTCGTCGAAGGTCTCGGCCTGTACGACGAGGTGATCGTCTACGAAGAAATCAACCAACTCGACCCCAAGGCCGCTTCGGGGCTGGTTGACATGGCTGGCAGCGACACCGTGCGGTCGGGGGTGCATGCCCACTTCGGCGAGGCTCTTCGCTTCTCCTTGACCGTTGGCGTCACCCACTGGGAGGACACAGCATCGGGTGGGACTGAGTTGCCCGGTCCGTTGCCCAAGTTCTTCTTCGCTCCCGCCCAGATTGCCAAGCGCTCCCAGGAGTGGGGAGCCGCCGAATTGACGAGACGAATTGCCGCCGCGTGGCACGAGCTTCTCAACGACACCGATCGCTGGCTTACCGTCGTCCACCGTTTTGGGCCCCAGGAGACCGCGGCGGTGTATCACGATTTGCTCGAGGGCCGGTCCGACCCCTCGATGGGTTTTGTGGCTTCCATGCTGGGAGGCGCGCTGCGGTGACCTGCCCCATCTTGCTCGACCGTGAAAAGGGCGGCCCGGTCTAGCCATGGACATCGTGGTGATCATGGACGGGCCTGAGACCGCGGCCTAAGCCGCGTCGTCGGGCGAGGCTAGGCGGCGAAGACGGTTCTTGTAGGGGCCATATCGCCAGACGAGATCGTCTCCGTCGCGATAGCGGGTGACCACCAGGCGCTTGCCCCGCAAATAGAGGTTCAGACGACCCTCTTCGAACCGGGCCGCCACTTCGATCTGAACACCGCCGACCCCCTCGTCGCGCACGCCTCCATCAAGGGTGCCGTCGGCGAACATGTCGTGAATAATTCCAGCCGCGGTGATTACCACTCGGTTGCCGGCCTGCTCGTTGCGTTCGATGTGGCCCTTCAGCGGTCCCCGGTACACCTGCCATACGCCGCGAAGGTCAGGGGCACCGTCGGCCAGCGGCTCGTCGCAACCGGCCAGAACCAGCGGCGGCCACTCCCGCCACCGGCCGGGGGGCGTTCGGACAACCGGCAAGTCGACCGCTTTGGTAGAAGTCGACTGGAGATCTGGTGCCAACTCCGGCAGGAGGTAGTGCTCGCTCCCGACCGGGGGCTGGGGTGGGTGACGCCGCACCTGAAGCGGTGCCGCTGCCACTGAACCGAGAGCCTTCACCACATCGCCGATTCGCATCGCCGATCCTCCAAATTAATTGCGCTTAACACTGGCATAAGGTATTGACATCAATACTGGCAAAACTATACTCACATCGGCTGCTCATCATCCGCACCAAATGCGGCCACGGCCGTATATCTGGTGATCCATCCCGATCGCCTTGGAGGTCGAACACCATGTCAAAGCTGGCCCGCCGATGTGCTGTTCTCTTGGTTGCCGCCCTGTTTGCGATGGGGTGCTCTGGATCATCCGAAGGTGAATCCGGCGCGGCTCCGACAGAGCCGGATTCAACTCCGATCTGGCCAGCGGCGCAGAGGCGGTTCTGGGAAGCTCGCCCGAATCAGGCCTGGACTTTGTCGGGGCGTATGAGCGCCGGGGCATCGACTTGCCCATGCTCTTGCCGGAGAACACCCACGTGGTGCCGTCGCTGATGCGGGATTCCTTTGGCTACAGCCTTGCTCCACTCGAACTCGCCGTGGTCCTCGTGCGCGATGTCGATCCAGCCTCGCTGTACCCCGAAAATATCGCCGGAGTCGCCGACTGCCTCGACCGCTTCGAGTCTGCCTCAGGTGAGGTTGTCAACATCGATCAGGCCGATGACGGCCCGGACAACCTGGTTCCCACCCTCTTGGCGTGTCAGGTCATCGATATCTTTGCCGCGGTGGCCCGTGCGGCAGGCCCCGAGCTGACCACCGAGTCATTTGCCGCCGCCGCGGAGGGCTTTGGCCCCATTGAGGTAACCGGATTGGTGGCCAGCTCGCTCGGTGCCGGCAAATTCGACGTCTCTGATGCACCCGCCATGGTCGGGTTCTTCGACCCTGAGGCATTGGTGTTCACCGCCGGAGGCTCCTGACCCCTTTCCGCGTAGAATAAAGGTCTCAGAGTCATGGCTTCAGCGGACCATTTGGA
Organism: bacterium; assembly: GCA_026708015.1. Classification (NCBI taxonomy): domain Bacteria; species bacterium. The sequence continues at coordinate 42,485 of JAPOVT010000013.1, read as the reverse complement.
CGAAATCGACTCGGCGCTTCGCAACGACATCAGGCGGCTGGGCAACCAACTTGGCGATGCCTTGGTACGCCAGCACGGTCCTGAGTTGCTCGAGCGTGTGGAGCAGGTGCGGACCATGGCCCGGGGCCTGCGGCGCGACGAGGAATCCGGCGCAGCCTTGTCCGAGGTGCTCGACGATGTAGATGTGGTGGAGGCCATCCGCCTGGTTAGGGCATTCACGGTCTACTTTCACCTGGCCAACACCGCCGAGCAGGTCCACCGCATCGAGGATCTCAACGCCGGTGGTCTTGCCGGCAGCCTCCGCTTCGCTGACACGGTGGCCAAGCTCCGGGATCTTGGCATCGACCCGGCTGAGATCGTGGCCGCCACCCGAGGTGCCGATCTCCGCCCGGTGTTCACCGCTCATCCCACCGAGGCCTCCCGCCGGTCGATACTCGACAAGCTCAACGAGATCGCCGTGCTCATTGAACGTCGCAGCGAGGCCGGCAGCGGCCCGGCCGATCGGAACCGGATCGACCGCCGCATCGACGAGCTCATCGACGCCATCTGGCAAACCGATGAGCTGCGCCGAGAGCGGCCCGATCCCGTTGACGAGGCCCGCTCCATCCTCTACTTCCTCACTGAGATCGCGGCTGACGGGGTGCCCGAGCTGTTCGACGACGTCGATGCCGTGCTGCGAAACATCGGTGGGTCGCTGGACGGGCCCCAGGTGCCGGTCCGCTTCGGGTCGTGGGTGGGCGGCGATCGCGATGGCAACCCCAATGTCACCCCCGAGACAACGCTGGAGGTGCTGAACTTTCAGCGGGGACGGGCGCTGCGCCTGCTGGTGGCCGAGGTCGAGGAGTTGTCGTCGGAACTGTCGGTGAGCACCGCCGTCACCGCCATTACCCCTGAATTGCAGGCCCAAATCGAAGCCGACTGCCACGACTTTCCCGACGTGGTATCCCGTTTCAGCAAGTTGAGCGCGGGCGAGCCCTACCGGCAGCGCTGTTCGGTGATTCACCAGCGCCTCTTGGAAGCCGCAGCTCAGCCTCCCGGCCCGAGGGCCTATTGGTCGCCCTCCGACATGGAGGCCGACTTGGCCGCCATGGCCCGATCGCTCGAGGTCAACGGGGGATCGCTGATGGCAAGCGGCCGCTTGGCCCGCGTCTGGCGAATCCTGGCCATGGTCGGGTTCCACCTCGCCACCCTCGACATCCGCGAGAGCGCCGCGGCCCATCACGAGGCCCTGGACGAGCTATTCGCCGAATTGGGAACCGAATACCGCTCCCTGAAGCGCCCCGACCGCACCGCCCTGTTGGCCGCAGAACTGGAAAGCCGCCGCCCCCTGGCCCCTCCCGCGGGGTCGAGTGCCCAGGGCTCGCTGGCTCTGTTCGCTGCCCTGCGCCGAGCTCTCGACCGCCACGGCGACGGGGTGATCGAGAGCTATATCGTCTCCATGACCCAGGGCGTGGACGATGTGCTGGCCCCTGCGGTCCTGGCCCGGGAGGTCGGCCTGGTGGACATACCCGGAGGCGTCGCCCGAATGGGCTTCGTCCCGCTGTTTGAGACCATCGATGATCTCCGAGGAGTCGGGCCCATGCTCCGGGAGCTATTCGCCATTCCTGCCTACCGTCGGCTGGTTCAACTCAGGGGCGCCAGGCAAGAGGTGATGGTCGGATATTCCGACTCCAACAAAGACGGCGGCATAACCACCTCGCAGTGGGAGATCCACAAGGCGCTGCGTGAGATCGCCGAAGTCTCGGCGGAGACCGGCATCCAGGTCGTGGTGTTCCACGGTCGGGGGGGCACGGTAGGGCGAGGCGGCGGCCCAACGAATGCCGCCATCTTGTCGCAACCGGCCGGGGTGGTGGCTGGGGCGATGAAGATCACCGAGCAGGGCGAGGTGATCGCCGACAAGTACGGCCTGCCTGGCTTGGCCCAGCGCAACCTCGACCTGGCTCTTTCAGCCGTGCTGGAGGCCACGCTCGCCCACCGGCGTCCCCGTCACGGCCATGGCGGCGTCGATGCCTGGAACGACGTCATGGACCTGATGTCGGCCCGGGCCTATGAGGCCTATCGCAGCCTGCTCGATACCCCTGGGTTCGCGGAGTATTTCCAGACCTCCACACCGGTGGAAGAACTGGCGGCCATGAACATCGGCTCGCGACCGGCCCGCCGCTCCGGCTCGGCTGAGGGCATCGAGCGCCTCCGGGCCATCCCCTGGGTGTTCGGCTGGACCCAGTCGCGCCAGATCATCCCCGGCTGGTTCGGAGTGGGCACCGCTTTGGAGACGGCCCAGCAAGCCGGCTACGCAGAGCAGATCCAGGAAATGTACGAGGACTGGCAATTCTTCCGCACGTTTGTCTCCAACGTCGAGATGACCCTGGTGAAGACCGATCTCGCTATTGCCCGCCACTACGTCAACCGCCTTGTCGCCCCCGAACTCCACCACTTCTTCGCTGCCATCGCTGATGAGCACGACCTCGCGGTGGCTCACATCGCCAAGCTGACCGGCGGCGATCTGCTCAGCGATCTTCCTGTGCTTAAGCGGACTCTGGCAGTGCGCGACGCCTATCTGGATCCCATCAGCGTCTTGCAGGTAGAGCTCTTGGCCCGATCACGGGCCGGGGTCGATTCCCCCGAAGACGCCCGACGCATTCAGCGAGCCCTGCTGCTCACCGTAAACGGCATAGCCGCCGGCCTCAGAAACACCGGGTAGGGAGTCCCAGCCGCCGAGTCGCCTTGGGGCGAATCCCGGCAATGGGACTGAGTTCGTCGGCCCGCAACCTCGCCTTCGTCGAGGGTCCCGGTCCGATCCCTCGGTGGGCTTTGTGGTCTCCATATCGCAAGACACGCTGCGAAGACATCGCCGCACCTATACCGCAGAGACCGAGGCTGCATAGGCTGCGGCATCCGCCCACAGGCTTGCGATGCCCACCACATCTTGCCCTGGGAACACAACGGACCCACCGACATCACCAACCTGGTGCTGTTGTGCCCCAAGTGCCACACCAAAGTTCACAAACACGGCCACACCATTCGACATGACCCCGAAGCCGGGCGATACCGACTCGATCAGTTCCATCGGCCCAGCCGGGCAGCCCCGGCTCAACCTCCCCACCAACACCATCACCACCGCCATCGAACAGCCGCCTGAGCAGGTCCGGTACGGCCCTCTCACACCTAAAGTCCCGCTGCTACGCCGGGGAGCCAGTCCGAGTCGGCGGCATGAGCGAAGATTGGCGCAACCGGATGATGGGCGAATCTGTCACCGAATCCCAGTAATGTCGTCGCCAGTCGCGGCTCCATACCATGCCGCCCAAGCATCCACCAACGCGCGAGGTGCGGCATGGGATCATTTCCAAGGGAGGCCAATCGCAGGCTCCCATTTGGTGCCTGCGGAGGAGGAATTGTGTCTGCTGTCAATGACGACCGACGAGCCTGGTCGGTCCATATGGGAGACGCGCTCGACGCCTATCCTGTTTGGCCATCCCCCTCGGCCATTGTCTCTGATGGTGCCTACGGGGTTGGTGGGTTCCCCGGCGATCCGCGCACGCCAGAAGATCTGGCCGAATGGTACGCACCCCATGTTGAGGCGTGGTCTAAGCACTCACTGCCGTCGTCGACGCTGTGGTTTTGGAATACCGAGATCGGTTGGGCCACAGTTCATCCGCTCTTGGCCGAATTCGGCTGGGATTATGTCCAAACGATCGTGTGGGACAAGGGGATTGGACACATCGCAGGCAACGTCAACGGGGACACCATCCGTCGCTTTCCGGTGGTAACCGAGGTTTGCGTGTTCTATCGACGCCGTTTGGAATTCCCGACGCCAGATGGCGTGATGACGGCTCGGCAATGGCTGCGGTATGAGTGGCAGCGAGCTGGTTTACCCCTTTATCGAGCAAACGAGGCATGTGGAGTGGCGAATGCCGCCACACGCAAATACCTCACCCAAGACTGGCTCTGGTATTTCCCGCCACCCGAAATGATGGAGCGCCTAGTGTGCTACGCCAATGAGCATGGCATTGCGGCTGGTGCCCCCTACTACTCCCTAGACGGTGTCACTCCGATCACGGCAGGGGAGTGGGCCAGGATGCGAGACCAGTGGAATCACACGCATGGCCTCACAAACGTGTGGTCAGCACCGCCGTTGAACGGGCAGGAGCGCTACAAGGGCAACGGGGTTCGCTCGGCGCCGCGGGTGTACAAGCCAGGCCGCAACGCCGCTGTCCACCTCAATCAGAAGCCACTGGAGTTCATGCACCGAATCATCAAAGCTGCTACCGAGCCCGGCGACGCTGTTTGGGAGCCCTTTGGGGGACTGTGCAGCGCGGTGGTGGCTGCCGTCAAGGCTGGGCGACGCGGCTACGCGGCGGAGACAGTAGACCACTTTGCCGACTTGGCCATTGAGCGTATCAGATCTGCTGAATCCTGACTACGCTCCAAGCTCGATGAACAACCAGTCGGTGCAACAAGGGGAGGTGCCTGCCCCAGAGCCTCCTCAGCTTGACCCGAATGACCCTCGGACCAAATGGATGAATGGGTCTAAGAAATACTAGGAGAGCCCTTGGCTGGCATCCCTGTTGATGCTTGGATCAGCTTTCTGAAGCAACACGAGGCCAAGTAGCAACCAGCGGTGTGACCGAAATGGTCAGGCGGCTAGATGTTCCGCCCATAGAGGTTGTTAGCTCCGGCAGGTAGCTCCGCTATTGGGTGAGCCTCCGGCGCCAGTGTGGTGGCTGCGGTGGACACCTGGACATCGTTGACCGTGAAGCTGACGCCCGGAGCTAGCTCGGTTACCTGGACTTTTGGCCCCTCGGTGAGCGCGTCATGATGCTCGATTGACAGCTCCATTCGGAGAATGGGCTGGCGCTGATCAGTCGGATTCGTCGCGCTCGGCGATGAGGGCGGCGGCCTGGGTGGGCCATTTCCACTTGCTGATGCGACCGGGGATCTCCAAAGCTGCTTCTAGCGCCTGTACGCCGGCGTCGTCGAGGGCGGCCAGGTCTTCGTAGGTGACGATGCCGTGTTCGGGCAGCGCCCGGGCCAGGGCGGGGTCGGTTCCCATGATCCGGGTGAAGTCGTCTGGTCGCTGGGTTGGCGCCGAGGGCTTGGCCGCGGGGGCAGGCGCTTCGGGTTGCGGCTCTGGTTGCGGTTCGGGCTCTGGTTCAGCCTCGGTCTCCGGAGCCGGCGCTTCCTCGACTTCCGCCTCGGCTTCTACTGGGGGAGTCGCCATCGCGGCTTCGGGAGCTGCTTCAGGCTCGGTCTCAACATCCGCGGCGGCCTGGGGCTCGGCCACCGCAACTGCCCCGGCCGCAGGGGCTGGAGAGCGGATGGTGAGCAGCTCGGACTGGCGGGCTTCCTCCACTGCGGCGTCGCGGTTCTCTAGGGCCTCCAGCAGGTGCATGGAGATGTCGCCCACCACCACGTCGTCGTCGGCGCCCTCGGCCTTGATGCCGTCGTCGATCATGATGTAGCAGAACGGGCAGGCGGTGGCGATCCGGTCGGCCCCGGTGGCTAGCAGCTCCTGGGAGCGCTCCACATTCACCTGCTTGCCGATGGTCTCCTCCATCCACATTCGGGCCCCACCGGCGCCGCAGCACATTCCCTTGGTGCCGTTGCGCTCGGCCTCCACCACCTCGACCCCGCCCAGCGATCCCACCACCCGGCGAGGGGCCAGGTACACGTCGTTGTGGCGGCCCAGGTAGCAGGAGTCGTGATACACCACCCGCTCGTCGAGGCGGGCGCCGGTCATGTCCAGGCGGCCGTCGTCGATCAGCGCCTCCAGGAACTGGGTGTGGTGAACCACCTCGTAGTGCCCGCCAAGCTGGGGGTACTCGTTGGCCAGGGTGTTGAAACAGTGGGGGCACTGGGTGACGATCTTCTTGACCCCCATCTCATTGAGGGTCTCGATGTTCTGCATGGCCAGCATCTGGAAGATGTACTCGTTGCCCGAGCGCCGGGCCGGGTCGCCGGTGCAGTTTTCAGCCGGCCCCAGGATGGAGAAGCTGATCCCGGCCCGCTGGAGCAGCTTGGCCACCGCCTGGGTGACCTTGCGGTTCTTGTCGTCGAACGAGCCGGCGCAGCCCACCCAGTAGAGGTATTCCGACTCCAGCGGGTCGCCCCCGTCGAGCACGGCGATGCCTTCAAAATCGGTAGCCCAGGCGCCGCGGTCCCCCTGGGACATGCCCCACGGGTTACCCGAGTTCTCCATCGACCGATAGGCCTGGCCCAGCTCGCTGGGGAAGTCCGACTCCATCAGCGACAGGTATCGGCGCATGTCGAGGATCTTGTCGAGGATCTCGATGTTCACCGGGCAGATCTCGTCGCACGCCTTGCAGGACGTACACGCCCAGATCTCCTCGCCGGTGATCCGCTCGAACAGCGAGTTGGCCTCAACCTTGATCTCCGGCACGGTGCCCAGCGGCGGGGTGGTGGCCGGCTCGCCGGTGGCGGCCATGACCTCGCCGGTCTTGAGCACGATCTCCCGGGGGTCGAGCGGCTTGCCGGTGGCGTGGGCGGGGCACACCGATGTACACCGACCGCACATGGTGCAGGCGTCGGTGTCCAGCAGCTGCTTCCAGGTGAAGTCCTCCACGGTGGCTGCCCCGAACGACTCCAAGTCAGTCTCCATCAGGTTGGGCATGGGCTTCATGGCCCCCTTGGGCCGGTCTTTGTCCCGCAGGTACATGTTCAGCGGGGAGGTGAACATGTGACGCAGCATGGTGATGGGCAGCAGCACCAAGAAGGCCACGAAAGCGATCACGTGTCCCGCCCACCAGAACTGGTGCCAGTGGTCGAGCCCCTCCAGTCCCCGCATTTGGGTAGCAACCTGATAGCCGAGCACCGACCACTTCTCGAAGTCGGGCACTCCGTGGTCGGCGATGCGGAACACTTCAGCGCCGAATCCGGTGACTCCGATGGCGAAGAACGTGCCCAAGATCACCGCGTGCTCGGGCCGCGACTTGATGCGGATGCGGTAGGGGCGCAGTCGTCGGGGGCCGTAGCGGCGCACGATGGCCCACATCACCCCCACCAGGAAGATGGCCCCCGCAATGTCGCCCACTGCGGAGTACACCTGGTACACCCGGCCGTGGAGGAACTTGGCCCCGTCGGGTAGTTGCTCGTCGATCTCCAGGGTGGTGGTGACGCCCAACAAGATGATGAACCCCACGTAGATCATGGTGTGCATGACGCCAGCGCCGGGCTCCCGCAGCAAGGTACGCATGTACATGCCCCGTCGGAGGTCTTCGAGGCGGGTCTTGGCGTTGGAAAGAGTGGTGCGCCGGTTGTCAGGGCCGCCCCGCTCCCAGTTCTTCACCCGCTTGGCGAACTCCCAAGAAGCCCACACCAAGAAAATGGGGATGATGGTGTAGAAGGCGGCCTTCCACCCGCTGGGGATGTTTTCCCAGGGGTGACGGGTGATTTCGGCCGGGTTCTTGAACTCGGTAATGGCCGAGGCGATGCCTGAAGCAATGGTGAAGGCGGCGAAGCCCAGCCCGAGGCCGAGGACTATGTGGAAGGGACGCAGGCGCTTTGGGTCCATGGCGACTCCAAACCTAGTTGTTGACATCCCCCGGTTCCGTACTCAAGCTGGCACTACGAGGCCGGTTCTTCTTCCAGGTGGTTTTCGCGGCTACCGCGGTGACGATCGCCTCGGGGGCCATGGCCGAGCGGACCAAGTTCTCCGCGTACTTGGTGTTCAGCTTCTTCATGACCGCGCTGATCTATCCGGTGGTGGTCCACTCCTTCTGGCACGGCGACGGCCTGCTGTCGGATCTGAAGATCGGCGACGCCCGGTTCGGCGATTTCGCCGGTTCCACCATCGTGCATAGCACCGGCGGCTGGGCCGCCCTAATGGGTGCCATCTTCCTCGGACCCCGCATCGGCAAGTACGACGAGAGCGGCAACCCTCGGGCTATGCCCGGACACAACATCGCCTTTGTAGTGCTGGGCGTGTTCATCCTGTGGTTCGGCTGGTTCGGATTCAATCCCGGCTCGGAGCTGGCTGCGGACGACTTCGTGATGCGTGCTGCGGTAACCACGCTGCTGGCCGCGGCTGCCGGTGGCCTGACCGCCGGGGCGGTCATCTGGCGCAAGGCCGGCTCGCTGGATGTGGCCATGACCGGCAACGGCGTACTGGCTGGTTTAGTGGGTATAACCGCTGGCAACGGAACCATGAACCCACTGGGCGCAGTGGTGACCGGCGCTATCGCCGGAGTCATCGTGGTGTACTCGGTGCTGTTCTTCGACCGGGTCCGAATCGACGACCCGGTGGGTGCCATTTCGGTTCACGGTGTGTGCGGCGTGTGGGGGACGCTGGCCGTGGGCCTGTTCTCCCGCTATGACGATGCGTTTGTGGGCCAAGACAACGCCGGACTCTTCTACGGCGGAGGAATCGACCAGTTGGTGGTCCAGCTCATCGGCGTGGTGCTGGTGTTTGCCTGGGTGACCATAACAACCGGCATCTTGTTCGCTGTCATGAAGAAGACGATGGGTCTACGGGTGTCTCGTGAGGAAGAGATTGGTGGTCTCGACCTCCACGAGCACGGAGTTCCCGGCTACGGCCCGGACACCTCCACATCTGTGGGCTGACACTCCTACAGCCCACTGACCACAACCCATTGGGCGCTCAGCCCGCTTGTTTGGCCACCGCCGCGGCAGCCTCGGCCGCTGCGGCGGGGTCGAGCGAGCGGGCGAGCGTCGTTTTGGCCTCGATGGGCATCATGTCCGGTCCCAGCTCGTACACAAGCGGCATCCCGGTGGGGATGTTGAGCTCGGCGATGGCACGCTCGTCGATCTGATCGAGGTGCTTGGCCAGCGCCCGCAGGCTGTTGCCGTGGGCCGAGATCAACACCAACTGCCCGGCTTGCAGATCAGGGACAATCTCGTCATACCAGTAGGGCATCAGCCGTTCCACCACATCGGCCAGGCACTCGCTCTTGGGCAGCAGCTCCGGAGGGATATGGGCGTAGCGGGGGTCGCCATTGGGATTCCACGGGTTGTCATCGGCAATAAGGGGTGGTGGGGTGCGGTAGCCCCGGCGCCAGGCGTTGAGCTGCTCGTCGCCATAGCGCTGTCGGGTCTCGGACTTGTCCAACCCGGTGAGGTCACCGTAGTGGCGCTCGTTCAGCCGCCAATGCTGCTTCATCGGCACTGATGCCCGACCCATCTCGGCCAGGGCCAATTCCCCAGTGCGGATGGCCCGAGTCTGCACCGAGGTGTGTACGACATCGGGCAGCAGTTCGGCCTCAGCCAGCGCCTGCCCGCCAGCTCGAGCCTCGGCCTCTCCTTGTTCCGTGAGGTCGCAGTCGTACCAGCCGGTGAACTGGTTGGAGGCGTTCCACTGGCTTTGCCCGTGGCGAAGCAGGATCAGTGTTGCTGGACTCACCCTGGGCAGCGTAGCGGCTCTAACCCTTAGTGCTCCGCACTCAAGTTTTGGGATATGACAATTTGGGGGGTATCCTGAGGGTCGAAGATAATCCTCAAAACCAAACTTCAACCCAAAAACCAAACTTCAACCAAAAAACAACAACAAAAAGGGAGTCGAACAAAATGGCCAGAGTTGTCGGCATTGATTTGGGCACCACCAACAGCGTGGTTGCAGTGCTCGAAGGCGGTGAGCCCACGGTCATCGCCAACACTGAGGGCTTTCGCACCACCCCGTCGGTGGTGGCCTTCTCCAAGGAGGGAGAGGTGCTGGTGGGGGAAGTGGCCAAGCGCCAAGCCATCACCAACCCCGATCGCACCATCCGCTCGGTCAAGCGCCACGTGGGCACTGACTGGTCGGAGAGCATCGACGGCAAGGCCTATAGCAGCCAGGAGATCTCGGCCCGGGTACTGCAAAAGCTGAAGCGGGACGCCGAGACCTATCTGGGCACTGACGTCACCGAGGCGGTTATCACCGTCCCGGCCTACTTCGACGACGCCCAGCGCACCGCCACCAAAGAGGCCGGCACCATCGCCGGCCTCGAGGTGCTGCGGATCATCAACGAACCCACCGCAGCCGCCCTGGCCTACGGCCTCGACAAGGGCGACACCGATCAGACCATTCTGGTTTTCGACCTGGGCGGGGGCACCTTCGACGTGTCCATCTTGGAGATTGGCGACGGGGTGTTCGAGGTCAAGTCCACCAGCGGCGACACCGCCCTGGGCGGCGACGACTGGGACGACCGGGTGATCGGCTGGCTGGTGGACTCGTTCCGCAACGACCACGGGGTAGACCTGAGCAAGGACAACATGGCCATGCAGCGGCTCAAGGAGGGCGCGGAGCGGGCCAAGATCGAGTTGTCGCAAACCCAGAGCACCAATGTGAACCTGCCCTTCATCACCGCCACCGATGCGGGGCCACTCCATATGGACTACGAGCTGAGCCGGGCCAAGTTCCAAGACCTCACCAGCGACCTGCTGGACCGGTGCCGCAAGCCCTTTGAACAGGCCCTTTCTGACGCCGGCCTGTCGGCGGGCGACATGGACCACGTGATCCTGGTGGGCGGTTCCACCCGGATGCCTGCGGTGGTGGACCTGGTGACCGGCATGACCGGAACCCAGCCCCATCAGGGAGTCAACCCCGACGAGGTGGTGGCGGTGGGCGCCGCGGTGCAGGCCGGTGTGCTCAAGGGCGAGGTCAAAGATGTGCTGCTGTTGGATGTGACCCCGCTGTCGCTGGGCATCGAGACCAAGGGCGGGGTGATGACCCGGCTCATCGAGCGCAACACCACCATCCCCACCCGCCGCACCGAGGTTTTCACCACCGCGGACGACAACCAGCCCACGGTGGAGATCCATGTGCTCCAGGGCGAGCGGGAGATGGCCGCCTACAACAAGACGCTGGGCAAGTTCCAGCTGGTGGATCTGCCGCCCGCGCCGCGGGGCGTGCCCCAGATCGAGGTGACCTTCGACATTGACGCCAACGGCATTGTCCACGTGTCGGCCAAAGACCGGGCCACCGGCAAAGAGCAGTCCATCACCATCACCGGCCAGACCTCGCTGGATAAGGACACCATCGACCAGATGGTCGCCGACGCCGAGGCCCACGCCGCCGAAGACGCCCGCCGCCGGGAGGAGGCCGAAGCTCTCAACAACGCCGACAGCCTGGTGTACCAGGTGGAGAAGCTGCTGTCCGAGGCCGGCGACTCGGTGGACGCCGACCAACGCTCAGAGGTTGAGGCCAAGCTGGGCGAGCTGAAGTCGGCCGTCGACGAGAAGGATGTGGACCGCATCCGCTCGGCCACCGAGGAGCTGTCGGCCATCAGCCAGCAGATCGGCGCGGCCATGTACGAGCATGCTGCTGCCGCGGCGGGCGATGCTCCGGGCGATTTCGCCGGGGACCCCGGGGCTGATGCCGCCGATGATGACAGCATCGTCGACGCCGAGATCGTTGAAGACGAAGAAGACGGAAGTTCCCAGTGAGCGAGGAGCCCCTAGCTGACCTGGCCGATGAGGACCAGGCCGTTGAAGAGGTTGCTGATGAGCAGGCTGCTGAAAGGCAGGCTGGCGACGAGCAGGCCACAGGCGAGCAGCTTCAGGAGACTGGCGATCCTCAGGAGCCCGCGCCCTCGATGGATGAGCTGTTGGCCCAGCGGGATGGCTATCTCAACGACCTCCAGCGGGTGACCGCCGAGTTTGCCAACTACCGCCGCAAAGCAGCCGAGCGCCAGCAGGAGACGGTGGCCATGGCCGCAGCCGACATCGTGGAGAAAGTGCTGCCGGTGCTGGACGCCTGCGACGCCGCGGTGGCCCAAGGGGCCGAGGATGTCATTCCCATTCGAGACGCGCTGTTCGGCGCGCTGGAGAAGGAGGGCTTGGCCAAGCTGGACGATCCCGGCACCCCGTTCGACCCCACTTGCCATGAGGCTGTGGCGCATGAGCCGGGGGAGGGAGAGGCGGTGATCGCCGAGGTCCTGCGGGCCGGCTACGTATGGAACAGCCGTGTTCTGAGACCCGCCATGGTGAAGGTCCGGGGGTAGGACGGAGGCGATCGCAGCATGGACGTGAAGCGGGAATGGCTGGAGACCGACTACTACAAGGTCCTCGGCGTCTCCCCATCGGCCTCAGACAAGGAGATCACCAAGGCCTACCGGAAGCTGGCCCGCAAGCTTCACCCCGACGCCAACCCCGACGATGCCAAGGCCGAGGAGCGGTTCAAGGAGGTGTCGGCGGCCTACGACGTGCTGGGCGATGGCGAGCGCCGGTCCCAATACGATCAGGTTCGCCACATGGGGCCGATGAACTTCCAGGCCGGTCCAGGCGGCTTCACCATGGAAGGCGATATGGCCGACATCTTCTCGGCCTTCATGGGCGGCGGACGATTCGATCGGGGCGGCCCCCCCTTCGGAGGGCAAACCCGCCCGGTGCGGGGGCATGATCTAAGCGCCCAGCTGTCTCTGGACTTCGCCGAGGCGGTGCGGGGTACGACCACCGACTTGACGCTGAGCGGTGACACCGCTCGGACCGGGCGCTCCCTCTCGGTGCGCATCCCCGCCGGGGTGGCCAACGGCCAGAGGATCAAGCTGGCCGGCAAGGGAGAGCCGGGGGTAAACGGAGGCCCGCCCGGCGACCTGTACGTGAGGGTCAAGGTCAATCCGCACCCGGTGTTCGGCCGCCAGGGCAAGAACCTCACCGTCACCGTGCCGGTGACCTTCGCCCAGGCCGCACTGGGCGCTGAGATCTCAGTGCCCACCTTCGAGGGCGACCCGGTGACATTGCGCCTCTCTCCCGGCAGCCAGCCCGGCCAGGTGCTGCGAGTACGGGGGAAGGGGGTGGAGACCGCCAAGGGAACCGGCGATCTGCTGGTGACGGTGGCCCTAGAAGTCCCCACCGAGCTGAGCGACGAGCAGCGCCAAGCCCTGGCGGCATTCGAGAAAGCTATGGAGGCAGGACCATGATCGATCCTCGAGGCCGCGATCGGGCGGTGTATGTCATCTCGGTGGCCGCCGAGTTGGCCGGGATCCATCCCCAGACCCTCCGGATCTACGACCGCCGGGGCCTGGTGCAACCGGCCCGCACCGGCGGGGGCAGCCGGCGCTACAGCGATGCCGACATCGAGAAGCTCCGCCGGGTACACGAACTCACCAGCGAGGGCATGAACCTCGACGGCGTGGAGCGGGTGTTGGCCCTCGAAGCCGAGGTGGTTCGGCTCAGGGAGCAAGTGGCTCGTCTCACCCGTGAGCTCGAGTCAAAGCGGGCCGACATTGTGTTGTATCGAAGAGTCTGAGGTCGAAGAGTAAGAACCGGGGCGGGTAAAGTTCAGCCCTGCCACCTTTGTGACTGTGACACCGACTCTCGCTTCCGACCTCTTGGTGGGCTATCAATCCGTCCGCTCCTACACCGACGCGCTCGCCGCTCCGCTGAGCAGCGAAGACCAGTGCATTCAGTCGATGCCCGATGTCAGCCCCACCAAGTGGCATCGGGCCCACGCCACCTGGTTCTTCGAGACCTTCTTGCTCAAGCCCTGCCTGAAGGGCTATCACGAGTACCACCCGGCGTTCGGCTTCCTGTTCAACTCCTACTATGAGGCGGTCGGGGAGAGACACCCCCGGCCTGAGCGGGGCAACCTTTCCCGTCCGTCGTGCGAGGAAGTGGCCGCCTACCGCGCCCACGTGGATCGGGCCATGGCTGAGTTGCTGGCTGACCCAATGGACGCTGACCCAATAGACGATGGCACCGCCGAACTGGTGGTTTTGGGCCTGAATCATGAGCAACAGCATCAGGAGCTGCTGCTCATGGACATCAAGCATGTTCTGTCGACCAATCGGGCGATGTGGCCGGCCTATCACGAGCTTCCTCCAATGCTGGCCGCCTCGTCGGACAACGGCCAACCGGCGGCCGACTGGACCAGTTTCGACGGCGGAGAGGTTTGGGTGGGCCACGATGGCGTCGGCTTCGCCTTCGACAATGAGAGTCCTCGCCACCGGACCATCCTGCCCCCGTACCGGCTGGCCAACCGGCTAGTTACTTGCCGACAGTGGTTGGAGTTCATGGCCGATGGCGGCTACGACACCCCGACCCTGTGGCTGTCGGACGGCTGGCACCAGCGACAGGAAAATGGCTGGGACGCGCCCTCCTACTGGGACTTCCACTCCGACGAGGGCTGGCGGGTGTTCACCCTCCACGGCCTTCAACCGCTGTCACCCGACGAACCGGTGTGCCATCTTTCCTATTACGAGGCCGATGCCTTCGCCCGCTGGGCCGGTGCCAGGCTCCCTACCGAGGCCGAATGGGAGCAGGCTGCGGCTGAGCAGAGGCCCGAGGGTAACTTGGGCGACCAGGGCCGATGGCATCCCGCGGCTGCCCCGCCCGGCAACGGCCTCCGCCAGCTTTTTGGAGACGTGTGGGAGTGGACGTCCAGCCCCTACGGCTCCTATCCCGGGTTCCGGCCCGCACCGGGCGCGGTGGGCGAGTACAACGGCAAATTCATGGTCAATCAATTCGTGCTCCGGGGCGGCGCCTGTGTGACTCCTCCGGGCCACATCCGAGCCACCTACCGCAACTTCTTCCATCCCCACACCCGCTGGCACTTCTCTGGCGTTCGCCTAGCCCAATGATCGAGCCGGTTGTCGACATCCATTTGGATCGCGCGTGGATCGATGGAGCACTCCGGGCCGACGTGGCCGAAGGACTCGCCTCCCAACCCAAGGAGCTCCCTCCCAAGTGGTTCTACGACGACCGGGGCAGCGAATTGTTCGACCAGATCACCCGGCTGCCCGACTACTACCCCACCCGGCGGGAGCGGGAGATCCTCGAGCGCGAGGTGGACGTGATCGCCGAGCGGTCGGGAGCCGACACTGTGGTGGAGCTGGGGTCGGGCACTTCGGAGAAGACCCGGATTGTGCTGGATGCCCTAGCGGCCACCGGGCGGCTTCGCCGCTATGTCCCGTTCGACAACAGCGAGGCTACCCTTAGGACCGCAGCCGCCGAATTGGCCCAGGCCTATGAGGGGTTGGTGGTCCACGGGGTAGTGGGCGATTTCGAGCACCACCTGGGGCACATTCCCGATGGCGGTTGTCGGCTGTTGATGCTTTTGGGAGGCACGATTGGCAACTTCCCCCCTGCACCGCGCAAGGACTTCCTGGCCGCCGTGGCCGATGCCATGGTGCCGGGGGACACCTTTTTGCTGGGCTTCGACCTGGTCAAAGGCCACGATCGGCTTATCGCGGCCTACGACGACCCCGAGGGCGTGACCGCGGCGTTCAACCGGAACGTGCTGTCGGTGATCAATCACCGCCTCGACGCCGATTTCGATCTGGACCAGTTTGAGCATGAAGCCCGATTCGACCCCGAAGAGGAGTGGATCGAGATGTGGCTGCGCTCCCGCTGTGCCCAGCAGGCGACTATCGGCGGTCTGGGAATGACCGTGGATTTCGCCCAGGGCGAGCGCATGCGGACAGAGATCAGCGCCAAATTCCGACCCGAGAACATCGGCCCGGAACTGGCCAGTGTGGGATTGGCTATGGAGCGCTTGTGGACCGACGCCCGAGGCGATTACGCGCTGACCATGTCCCGCATGGTGGCAGGGCGATAATCCTCCTGGGTGGGCTGCTCCATGCCTATCCAAATGCCCTTTATTGCTCGTCAATCCCCGGTTGGGCGCGAGTAGTGTCAGTTCGTAAGCCACGCTGATGGGGTAGCGCTTTGCCAGCAACCGTGGTCGTCGGGACGCAATGGGGTGACGAGGGCAAGGGCAAGTTCACCGACCTCCTAGCCCGCGACATGGACATGGTGGTGCGCTATCAGGGCGGCCACAACGCCGGGCACACCCTGGTAGTGGAGGGCGAGACTTTCAAGCTCCAACTCGTTCCCAGCGGTGTTCTCTATCCCCATGTGACTCCGATGATCGGCAACGGGGTGGTGATCGACCCCAGGGTGCTCATCGACGAGATGGACCGCCTGACTGCGGCGGGCGTGGACTGCGGGCGGCTCAAGATCAGCGGCAACGCCCACCTCATCTTGCCCTACCACCAGACGCTGGACGTGGTGGCCGAGCGGCATCTGGGGCGCAACAAGCTGGGCACTACCAAGCGGGGTATCGGCCCGGCCTACGCCGACAAGGCGGCCCGAGTAGGGCTGCGGGTGCAGGATCTGCTCGATCCCAAGATCTTCCGGGAAAAGCTCGGCGTGGTGCTGCACGAGAAGAACCCGCTGTTGGCCAAGGTGTACAACCGGCTGCCGTTCGACGTCGAGACGCTGGCCCACCAGTACCTAGAGGAGTGCCGTCCCCGCCTGGAGTCCCACATCGCCGACACGGTGGGGCTGCTCCACGATGCCCTGGAAGGGGGCCAGAACGTGCTGTTCGAGGGGGCCCAGGCCATGTTCTTGGACTTGGACCACGGGACCTATCCGTTCGTCACCTCCTCCAACCCGGTGGCCGGTGGAGCCTGCGTGGGAGCAGGGATCGGACCCCGACACATCGACCGGGTGATCGGGGTGACCAAGGCGTACATCAGCCGGGTGGGCTCCGGACCGTTTCCCAGCGAGCTGACCGACGAGATTGGCGACCACTTGGTGGATGTGGGTCGGGAGTACGGCACCAACACCAAGCGCCGCCGCCGGTGCGGCTGGCTCGACACTGTGATGCTGCGCCACGCGGTGCGGGTGAACTCCCTGTCTGATTTGGCCATTACCAAGCTCGACGTGCTCGATGTCCTCGATCCCATCAAGGTGTGCGTGGCCTACGAGGTGGACGGCGAGCGCCGCGACTCGATGCCCTACCACCAGTCGGAGATCCACCGGGCGGTGCCGATCTATGAGGAACTGCCCGGATGGTGTACCGATCTGAGCGAGGTCATCGGTCGCTCGGAACTGCCCCAGGAGGCTGAGGACTATCTGCGGTTCATAGAGGAGCAGGCCGGCGTGCCCGCCACCCTGGTCGGCGTGGGTCCCGGGCGGGACCAGTTCATCTCCTTCAGTCCGGTCCCGTGAGAGTCCCTGCCATGGTTCGGTGCACAGGATCAGCTGTGGCTGTTGGCCAATCAGGATCAGTCCCGTGAGGGTCTGCGTTGTTGGCAGCGGGGGCCGGGAGCACGCCTTGGCCCATGTGCTCGGCCGGTCGAGCGATGTGGTGGTTACACCGGGCAATCCCGGCATTCCCGGCTCTGTGGCCGTACCAGCAACCGAGATCGACGCCGACCTGTATGTGATTGGCCCCGAGGCCCCGTTGGTGGACGGGTTGGCCGACGAATTGAGAGCTGCGGGCCGGCTGGTGTTCGGCCCTGGGGCCGACGGAGCCCTCTTGGAAGGATCGAAGGCGTGGATGAAGGAACTGCTGGTAGCCGCCGGTGTGCCCACTGCGGGTCACGGATCGTTCACTGAAGTTGAACCGGCTCTCCGCTTTCTTGACGACATGGGCGACCTGTTTGTGATCAAGACCGATGGATTGGCCGCCGGCAAGGGGGTGCTGGTTACCGAGAATCGGGCGGAGGCCGACGACGCGGTGCGGGCCTACCTGTCGGGGGAGGCCTTCGGCCACGCCGGGCGCCGGGTGGTGATCGAAGAGGGTCTCACCGGACCCGAGCTGTCGGTGCTGGCGGTGTGCGATGGCCATCGGGCGGTGCCGTTGGCTCCGGCCCAGGACTTCAAGCGCATCGGCGAGGGGGATGTCGGTCCCAACACCGGGGGCATGGGCGCTTATTCCCCCGTGCCGGTGGCCGGCGCCGACGTGGTGCAAGAGGTGATGGATCTGGCGGTTCTGCCCACGCTGGGCGAGCTCCGACGGCAGGGCATCGACTATCGGGGCGTGCTCTATGCCGGGCTGATGCTCACTCCCCAGGGAATCAAGGTGCTGGAGTACAACGTGCGCTTCGGCGACCCCGAGGCCCAGGTGGTGCTGCCCCGGCTGAAGTCCGACTTGGCCGACCTGCTCGCCGCCGCGGCGGCCGGATCACTGGAGGACGACCCGGTGTTCGGCGATGACGCCGCGGTGACGGTGGTGTGCGCCTCGGAGGGCTATCCCGCCTCCCCCCGCACCGGCGATCCAATTGCCGGCATTGAGGCGGCCAACGCGGTGGAGGGCGTGACGGTGTTCTGCGCTGGAGTGGCATCAGCTACTGAAGGCGGAGTTGGTGCTATTTCTGCTGGTCAGAACGGTAAAGAGCTGGTCACGGCAGGCGGCCGGGTGCTCAACGTCACCGGTCAGGGACCCGACTTGGCCACCGCCCGAGAGCGGGCTTACGCCGGGGTCACCCACATTGATTGGCCGGGCCGCTACGTTCGCTTTGACATCGCCGCCGCGGCGGTTGAGAGCGCTTCACAGAGGGAATCGGCATGAGCTTGAAAGTCGCTGTCATCATGGGTTCGTCAAGCGACGAGGACACCATGGCTCCGGCCCGCGCCACGTTGGAGCAGTTTGGCGTGGAGTGCCATTGGGAGGTCATGTCGGCCCATCGCACGCCGGAGAAAGTCCGCCAGTTTGTGGCCGGGGCCCGCGATGCTGGGTTCGGGGTCGTCATATGCGGTGCGGGCATGGCAGCTCACCTGGCCGGCGCGACCGCGGCCCAAACCACCTTGCCGGTGATCGGCGTCCCCTTGGCGGGGGGAGCATTGAACGGGGTGGACTCCCTGTATTCCACGGTGCAGATGCCCAAGGGGATCCCGGTGGCCACGGTGGCCATCAACGGCGCTATGAACGCCGCTCTTCTGGCCGTTCAGATTCTGGCGGTGACCGACGCGGCGCTGGCCGACAAGCTGGCCGCCCATCGCGCTGAGATGGCCGGTGGCTGACAAGGACCAGATCCCCGACGTTCTGGCCGACCGCTACGCCAGCGCGGCCATGGCGGCCATCTGGTCGCCGGAGGGCAAGGTCAAAGCCGAGCGCCGCCTGTGGGTGGCGGTACTGGAAGCCCAGCGGAACCTCGGGATTGAGGTGCCCGGCGGGGTGGTCGAGGCTTATCGGTCGGTGATCGACCAAGTCGACTTGGAATCCATCCGACAGCGAGAGCGGGTGACTCGCCACGATGTGAAGGCCCGCATCGAGGAGTTCTGCGCCCTGGCCGGACACGAGCACATCCACAAGGGGATGACGTCGCGCGACCTCACCGAGAACATCGAGCAGCTCCAGATACGCGACTCTCTGCGGTTGGTGCGGGACAAGCTGGTGGCGGTGGTGTGCGCCCTGGGCCGACAGGCCGATGTCCATGCCGAGCTGGTGATGGTGGGCCGCTCCCACAACGTGCCCGCTCAGGCCACCACCCTGGGAAAGCGGTTCGCCAACTATGGCGAAGAGGCGCTGGTGGCCCTGGACCGCATGGAGGATTTGCTGGGCCGCTATCGGCTGCGAGGTCTAAAGGGTCCGGTGGGCACCCAGCAAGATCAGCTTGATCTGGTTCTCGGCGACGCGGGCAAGGTGGCAGAACTGGAACAAGGCATGGCCGCAAGCCTTGGGTTCGCGGCCACGATGGGCAGCGTGGGGCAGGTGTATCCCCGGTCGCTGGACTACGACGTGGTCTCCGCCTTGGTGCAGGCGTCTTCGGCGCCGGCCAACCTGGCCCAGGCCATTCGGCTGATGGCTGGCCACGGCTTGATTTCTGAGGGCTTCAAGGCCGGCCAGGTGGGCTCGTCGGCCATGCCCGGCAAGCGCAACGCCCGGACATCTGAGCGCATTTGCGGGCTGTCCGCGGTGGTGCGGGGTTTCGCCGACATGGTTTCCTCCCTGGTGGGCGACCAGTGGAACGAGGGCGATGTGAGCTGCTCGGTGGTGCGTCGAGTGGCCCTGCCTGGAGCGTTCTTGGCCCTCGACGGCCAGCTTGAGGCGGTGCTGGTGGTGCTCAATGAGCTTGTGGTATTCGAAGGTGCGGTCGCCGCAGAGCTGAGCGCCAACCTGCCGACACTCACCGCCACTCGGGTGCTGATGGCCTCGGTGGCCGCCGGAGCGGGCCGCGAAGAAGCCCATCGCATCATCTCTGAGCATGTCTCCAAGGGAGACGGGTTCTTCTCGGCTATTGCCAATGACGAGAGGTTGCCGGTATCGGCTATCGACGTCGGCCAGATCAAGAGCCAGCCCTTGGCGCTGACCGGAGCAGCTTCTGGCCAAGCCCGAGCCTTTGCGGCCGGGGCCCAAGAGATGGCTGTCCAAAATCCCAATGCTGCCGCCTACCAGCCGGAGTCGATCCTATGAGCACCGAGAACATCACCCTGCCCCCCGTTCATTCCGGCAAGGTCCGCGACATCTTCGACGCCGGCGATGGCCGGCTTTTGATGGTCGCGTCCGACCGCATCTCGGCGTTTGACGTGGTGATGGACGAGCCCGTCCCCGAGAAGGGAAGAGTGCTGACCGCCATGTCGGCCTATTGGTTCGAGACCCTGGCCGATGTGCTGCCCAGCCACCTCATCTCCACCGACGTGGCCGACTTCCCCCCCGAGGCCCAGGCGAACGGGGTGGCCGGGCGGGCAATGCTGTGTAGGCGGGCCGAGATGCTGCCCATCGAGTGCATCGTGAGGGGATACTTGAGCGGTTCGGCCTGGAAAGAGTACAAGGCCCAGGGCACCATGCACGGCCAAGCGCTTCCTGAAGGACTCCGGGAATCCGACAAATTGCCCGAGCCGGTGTTCACTCCCTCCACCAAGGCCGAGTCGGGCCACGACGAGAACATCTCCTACGACCAGGCGGTGGAGCTGGTGGGCCCTGGTCTGGCCGAGCAGGCCCGCGACGCATCCCTGGAGCTATACGGCCGGGCATCCGAGGCCGCCGCAGAAAAGGGCATCATCATCGCCGACACCAAATTCGAGATGGGCATGGTGAACGGAACCCTGGTGGTGGCCGACGAGGTGCTTACCCCCGACTCCTCCCGCTTTTGGCCGGTGGACAGCTGGGCGCCGGGGGCTACTCCGCCGTCGTACGACAAACAGCCAGTGCGCGACTATCTCAGCACCTTGGATTGGGACAAGCAGTACCCGCCGCCGCCGTTGCCCGACGAGGTAGTAGAGGCCAGCGCAGACCGCTATGTCAGCGCATACGAGATCATCACCGGCCGCAGCTTCGCCGACTGGCCCGGAAGCTCATGAGCACCGAGTTCGATGTGATCGTGGAGGTGAGCCTCCGCGAGGGGATTGCCGATCCCGAGGGCCTGACCATCGAGCGGGCGCTGCCGGCGCTGGGCTTCAACGGCGTGAGCGATGTTCGGGTGGGAAAGAGCCTGCGGTTCGTGGTGGAGGCTGCTGATGAGCCCGAGGCCCGTAGCCAGGTGGAGTCCATGTGCGAGCGCTTCTTGGCCAACCCCGTGATTGAGGATGTGAACATCACCCTGGGCCCGTCGGCATGACAGTGTCCTCGGTTGACTCGTGCTGGGGGTGCGCATGACCGCCAAAGTCGGCGTGGTGGTATTCCCCGGTTCAAATTGCGAGCACGACGTGGTGGAGGCGGTCGACTCGGTAGGCGGTTCTGGCGAGCTTCTCTGGCACAAAGACAAAACGCTGGGCAATATCGACGCAGTGGTGCTGCCCGGCGGCTTTGCCCATGGCGACTATCTCCGCACCGGGGCGATGGCCCGTTTCTCCCCGATCATGGACGCAGTGGCTCGATTCGCCAATGACGGCGGACCGGTGGTTGGGATTTGCAATGGTTTTCAGATTCTCACCGAGGCTCAGTTGCTTCCGGGAGCCCTATACAAGAATCAAGGACTGAAGTTCTTGTGCCAGCCTGCGATGTTGAAGGTGGAGTCGACGGACTCAGTGCTGACACGAAGGTTGAATTTGGGCGATCAGCTGAGTATCCCCATCAATCACTTTGAAGGCAACTACGTCTGCTCTGAAGAAACCCTCGCAAAGTTGCGGGAAAACAACTTAATCGTGTTCACCTACCTAGACAATCCAAATGGGGCAACTGCCGACATAGCAGGGATTCGCAATGAAGGAGGCAACGTTGTGGGGCTGATGCCCCACCCTGAGCGTGCTGCTCACCCGTTGCTGGGGAGCACCGATGGTGCCCTAATGCTGAAAGGACTGATCGGTATTGACTAGTCAGTTGAGCGAGTGCGGCTCACTCCGGCTGCTTTCAACACGCTGGCCGGAACCCCGACCTCACGCCATGCCGCGTGGGAAATGCCCTTGCGATCGCTGTACTCAGCGGCAATCGCGATGAATTCGCTTTCAACGCCGCTGATGTCCACCGTTTCTTCTTCTTTGGCGAGCTCGGCTTCCAAGTCCATGAGCTCTTGGATCAAATGAACTCTCTTCAGCGGCTTGGCGTGCGCGATCTCATCGGGAAGCTCCGCGACGCGGGCCTGCATCTTTTCGGTGGAGCGCTGTCGGCCTCGCTTGGGTTTGGTCGAGTCAAGCGCCGTCAGATAACGGCTGACCGTGCGCCCTTGAGCCTGTCCGGCTGCGCGTGCGGCTTTGGCTTCTTCAGATACCACTTTTACCCTCTTTTCCTCTTGATGGGCTATTGGATTCGATCAATTCAACTATGCACTGCTCGTTTGTTCAAGTTCAAGACTCAATCTGGTCTGCATCCTGAGCATGCACCCCCACTGTTTGATAGGGCAAATTGAAATGAGCGAACCGCTGCATCGGTTGCTTGGCCTGACAGACGACGAGGCAAAAGCCATCGAGAAGATATTGAATCGTCCGCCGAACCATCTCGAATTGGCCATGTATGCAGTCATGTGGTCGGAACATTGCTCATATAAATCGTCTCGGTTGCATTTGCGCCGACTGCCCACTGAAGCCCCTTGGGTATTGGTCGGCCCCGGTGAGAATGCCGGAGTCGTAGATGTGGGCGACGGAATTGCCGCTGCCATTCGGATTGAGAGCCACAATCACCCTTCGGCCATAGAGCCCTATCAGGGGGCGGCAACCGGCGTGGGCGGAATCCTGCGGGACATTTTCACCATGGGCGCTCGCCCGATTGCGGTAATGGACTCATTGCGGTTTGGCCTCCCCAGCGATCCCCGCAGCCGCTGGATTGCCGAAGGTGTGGTGTCGGGCATCTCCGGGTACGGCAACGCGGTGGGGGTGCCGACGGTGGGGGGCGAGACCGTCTTCGACGAGACCTATACCGGCAATCCCCTGGTGAACGTGCTCTGCCTCGGCTTGATGCCGGTTGATCGGCTGGTGCTGGGCCGGGCCAGCGGGGAGGGCAACCTGGCGGTGCTGTTGGGGGCGTCCACCGGGCGCGACGGCATTGGAGGGGTGAGCGTGCTGGCCTCGGCGTCTTTCGGCGACGAGGAGGAAGAGGCAGAGAAGCGGCCCAGCGTACAGGTGGGCGATCCATTTGAAGAGAAGCGCCTCATTGAGGCCTGTTTGGCCCTGTTGGACGCCGGGCTGGTGGTGGGCATCCAGGATCTCGGAGGGGCTGGCCTCACTTGTGCCACTAGCGAGACCGCCTCTCGGGGAGGCGTGGGGATGGATGTGGACGTGGCTGCCGTCCCCCGCCGTGAGCCGGGTATGGAGCCCTTCGAGGTCCTCACCAGCGAGTCGCAGGAGCGGATGCTGGCCATAGTGGCTCCGGACGGGTTGGCCGAAGTGCTGGCCATTTGCGATCGCTGGGATGTGCAGGCCGCGGTGGTAGGTCGGGTGACTGACAGCGGGCAGCTTCGGGTACGGGACGGATTCGACGGCCCGGTGCTGGGAGAGTTGCCGGCGGCTTCTTTGCACGAAGAAGCGCCTCTTTATGACCGGCCTCGCCATCCGCCAGCAGACTGGGAAGCGGCCAGAGCCGATACCGCGGATCTACTGCCGCCGCCCGCAGACCTGGCAGCCGATCTCTTGGATCTCCTGGCCAACCCTTCATGGGTGTACAGGCAGTACGACCACATGCTGTTCTGCAACACCGTGGCGGGTCCCGGGGGCGACGCCACCGTGCTGCGGCTCAAGCATCCCGCCACCGGAGCCGACACCGGCCGGGCCTTGGCCCTCACCACCGATGGCAACAATCGCTGGTGTGCGGTCGACCCCCGGGCCGGCACTGCGTTGACCGTGGCCGAGTCGGTGCTCAACCTGGCCTGTGTCGGGGCTCGACCGCTGGCCTTGGTCAACTGCTTGAACTTCGGCAGCCCCGAGCATCCTGAAGTGATGTGGCAGTTCTCCGAGGCGGTGGACGGCATGGCCGAGGCCTGCGATGCCTTCGGTATTCCGGTGGTGGGCGGCAACGTGAGCCTGTACAACGAGTCCAACGGTCACAACATCGATCCCACCCCAGTGATCGGCCTGCTGGGGTTGATCGACAGTTTGACGCGGATTCCCCCCGGGCTGGCATGGCGGGAGGGCGACCGGGTGATCGTGCTGGGTGAGGCCGGTGCCGGACTGTCGGGCTCGCAGTGGGCCGCGACCACAGCCGGGCACAAGCGGGGCCGGCTGCCCGAGCTGGACTACGAGCAGCATCGGCGAGTGGCCGGTCTTGTAGCCGGTCTGGTGGCCGATAACCGGTTGTCAGCCGTTCACGATGTGTCCGGCGGCGGTTTGGGAGTAGCACTGGCTGAGATGGCTGCTGTGTCCGGCGTGGGCTTTCGAGGGGCTCGCATTCACGACCACGCTGAGCTGTTCAGCGAGGCGCCCTCTCGCGTGGTAGCGGCAGTAGACCCCGAGCTGCTTCCCGAGGTGGAGGCGGCGGCGGCGGCCACCGGGGTAACCGTCGCCCGAGTCGGATTGGCTACCGGCGACCGCTTCGCCATCAAAGGGCTGCTGGATCTTGATTTGGCCGCCATTTCCGACCGCTGGCGCTCGCCCATGTCAGACTTAAACAGTGGCTGATCCCATGGACGACTCTCCCCGGGAGGCCTGCGGGGTCGTTGGCATCTACGCACCCCATGATCCCGTCGCCCATCTGAATTATCTGGCCCTGTACGCGTTGCAGCACCGAGGCCAGGAATCGGCTGGCATCGCGGTGAGCGACGGAGAGAACATCACCGTGGTCAAGGACATGGGCTTGGTTGCCACTGTGTTCGACGACCGCACCTTGGCCACCCTTGAGGGCCGTCTGGGCATCGGCCACACCCGCTATTCCACCGCGGGATCGAGCTCGTGGCGCAACGCCCAGCCCGTGTACCGCAGCACAGGCGACCACCAGTTTGTGTTGGGCCACAACGGCAACCTCACCAACACCGCGAAATTGGCCGAGGAGACTTCGATCCTGCCCGGCATGGTTGGCTCCGACAGCGATTTGATTGCTGAGCTGCTGGCCATCGAGATCTCCGCGATGCCCCCGTCGAGCCGATCGGAGGGCAAAGTTCTCGAACGGGCATTGGAAGGAGTGCTGCCCCGGCTCGAAGGGGCCTTCTCGCTGGTCCTGGCCGACGAGAAGCGGGTGATCGGTGTGCGCGACCCCAACGGCTTCCGCCCTTTGTGCCTGGGCCGTCTGGATCGGGGCTGGGTGCTGGCTTCGGAGACACCCGCCCTCGACATCGTGGGGGCCCACTTTTTGCGGGAGCTCGCCCCGGGGGAGATGGTGGTGATCAACGGCGAAGGCGTGCGCTCGGTGCGCCCCTTCCCGGAGGAGCGGGTAGATCCCCGGTTGTGCATCTTCGAGTTCGTGTACTTCTCCCGCCCCGACTCGGTGATCTATGGCCAAAGCGTGCACCACGCCCGGGTGCGCATGGGGGAGATGCTGGCCAAACAGTCCCCGGTGGATGCCGACTTGGTGATGGGGGTGCCCGAATCGGGACTGCCCGCGGCCGAGGGATTCTCACGGGCCAGCGGCATCCCCTATGGCCAGGGGCTGGTGAAGAACCGCTACATCGGCCGCACGTTCATCGCCCCCAGCCAGCAGATGCGGTCGATGGGGGTGCGCATGAAGCTCAACCCCCTGCGAGACAGCACCGAGGGCAACCGCCTGGTGGTGGTGGACGACTCGATCGTGCGAGGCACCACAACGAGGGCTTTGGTCACCATGCTGCGGGAAGCGGGCGCCGCCGAGGTTCACCTCCGCATCAGCTCGCCTCCCTATCGCTGGCCCTGCTATTTCGGCATGGACACCGGCGACCGCACGGAATTGTTGGCGGCCCACCTCAGTGTGGCCGAGATGTGTGATTACGTGGGGGCCGACACGCTGGCGTTCATCGACATGGAGGGTTTGACCGAGGCCACTGGGGCGGTGGGGGCCGGATTCTGCAACGCCTGCCTCACCGGCGAATATCCGGTGGAGGTGCCAGTGGCGCCGCCCGGCTCGATCTCCTATCAGCGCAGTGCCGCGCAGTTCGCCGACGCCGACGAGGAGTCCGCGCCGTCGCTCTGGGCCACCGGCGGCGGCTGAGCTTTCGACGGAGGGGGTGGCATCCACTGATGGTTGAGACCTACGAGTCGTCAGGGGTGGATATCGCCGCGGGCGAAGAGGCGGTGCAGCGCATCAAGGAGCATGTGCGCTCAACGTTTCGACCGGAGGCGATTGGCGAGATCGGCGGGTTCGGAGGGCTGTTCGACTTCACCCGTCACGGCTACAAGAAGCCGGTATTGGTGTCGACCACCGATGGGGTGGGGACAAAGGCGTATGTGGCTTCGGCGGCTGGCCGGTACAACACCATCGGTATCGATCTGGTGGCCATGTGCGTGGACGACCTGGTGTGCCAGGGGGCCGAGCCGCTGTTCATGTTGGACTACATATCGGTACACAAGCTTGACCCCGATCGGATCGAGCAACTGGTAGTGGGGGTGGTGGAGGGCTGCCGCCAAGCGGACTGCGCGCTCATCGGGGGCGAAATGGCGGAGCACCCTGCTAGAGAAGACGAGTTAGACAATCAGTTTGAACTGGTGGGGTTTGCCGTGGGGGTGGTGGAGCGATCGCGGCTGATCACCGGGGCCGACGTGCGCCCCGGCGACACGCTGATCGGGCTGCCGTCGCCCGGCTTGCGGAGCAACGGCTATTCCCTGGCCCGCCGTCTCTATTTCGAGGTGGCCAAGCGGGGTTTGGATGACCCCGCCTGGGAGGGGAGCTCCCACTCGGTGGCCGATGAGCTGCTGCTGCCGTCGGTGATCTACGCCCCAGCAGTGCGAGACATGCTGGCCAAGGTGGAGGCACAGGCCATCGCCCACGTGACCGGCGGGGGCATTGTCGGCAACCTGGAGCGGGTGCTGCCCGACAAAGTTGATGCCTTGGTCGATCGAAGCAGTTGGGAGCAACCTCGGGTGTTCGCCGAGTTGCAGCGCATTGGCGATGTGGGCGATGAGGAGATGGCCAAGGTATTCAACCTCGGGTTGGGCATGATCGTGGCCGTGAGGGACAAAGACGCCACCAAGGCCATCGACATTCTGCGAACTGGCGGGCATCGAGCCACCGTGGTGGGAGAGATCGAGAAGGGTGATGGCCAGGTTCACCTCGTGGGTGAGTTCGCCCAAAGCGATTCTTAGCGGGCTCTAGCGGGCCCGAACCGCCACTGGGCAGGGGTCGGCGGCCCGAGCCACACCGCCGATCTGGTCGGGGCGGGGCTTGGGATTGTCGAACCGGGGTTCGAGATCGTAGGCCTCGAACAGCCGCTCGATTACCCGGGACATTGCCGTGACCGAGAAGGGCCGGGCCGGACAGGCGTGGGGACCGACGCCGAAGGTGATAACCAGCTCAGAGGGCAGCCCCGGGGGCGACACCAGGCGGGGCCCCTTCCATCGGTCGGGGTCGTAGCGATCCAATCCGGGACCGCTTTCCATGTTGGTGAGCGGCAGGAAAGTGGCCAGCGAGGCCCCGGGGGAAACTTCGTAGGTCTGAGAGCCATCGTCGATGGTCACGGGCTCGAGCACCGTGCGAAGCATGATGGATCGCTGGCCGATCCGGGTGGATTCCAGCGCACAGCGCGATACCAAGTCGTGGTCGGCGTCCTGCTTGGCCCGCACTCGGGCCAGCACATCGGGATGCTGCACCAGATGGACCAGCGACCATCCCAGTGCCGCGAACAGGTTGGACATCGATCCGATGTGGACCAGGATCACGTCTCGGGCCACTCCGGTGAGGCGTTCAAGGCCAGAGGTGTCGGCCCACCGTTCCAGGATCATGTCCAGCAGGTCGCCGGCGGGACTCCGGCGGGCGGCGATGGAGTGGGCCAGGATCTGTTCGGCCTTGGCCATGGCCTCGCGTTCGGCAGCCTTTTCCGTCTGGGCCACTTCTTGCATCCGGGTGGGAGCCACAAACGCCTCTGAGCCGTCGAGCACATCGAGCGCTTCGACCAATTCGTCGAATCGGTCGGAGTGCAGGATCTCGCGCCCGCCCCAGCTGGCCAGGCCCATGCGGTGGCCGAGGCGGCGGGTGAAATCGAACAGGTCGATCTCATTTCCGGGACGCAGCTCGGAAAGCTGGATCGAGATGGCCTCCTCCAGTGCTTCGAGGTAGCCGGTCACATTGGGCCGAGTAAACAGCTCATGGGGCAGGGTCCGCCGTCCGTCAAAGAGCTCGTCGGGCAGCTTGCGGACCAGCATCTTCCAGTCGGCAATGCCCTTGCTGGCCTGCTGCTCAGGGACGGCGTAAAAGTCTCTGAGGCCAGCGGGTGAGAACAAGAACAGGTAGCGGTCGTCGCCGCCGTCAATCACGAAGGTATCGCCGCAAGCAGACCGGGCGGCGCTGATGGCCGCCACGGTGTCACTGACCGGCCCGTCCCAGGGAAGCACGCAGTCGGCTACCCGAGGCATTGGGGTGATGAGAGGCAGATCGGCCATGGGGGTAATTTCTATTCGCTTCGGGCCTGTTTTCCTACCCTTCGAGCCCAAAGCCTATTGTCGTCCCCGATGCCGCTTAGCACTTCCGACGAATACCTCCACGCTCCGCCACCTGGTTCTGATGCCCTGTGGAGCGACAACTTCTGGTTCTCGGTGTGCGACCGGGACGCCGATGTATTCGGCATCAACCACATCCACGCCAGCCTGTCGCACGGGTACCTGCGGGCCAGCGCGTTCTACGTCATTGATGGTGTCCCGGTGCAGTGGGGTTCTCGTCAGCCGCTTGGAGAGGAGCTGGAGTTCTCTGTTCTAGGCGACGGCCGGGTGTCCTACTCCGTGGAGGAGCCGTTCAGCCGGTACCGCTGGCAACTTGACGCCCCCCGTTTCGGATTCGATCTGACCTTCGAAGACCGATTTGGCGTGTTCGACTACAACGACTGTTTCGGAGGAAACCCCCTGGGGGCCTATGAGGGCTATGGCGGGCACTACGAGCAGGCCTTAGTGTGCCGGGGCGATTTTGAGTCCCGCGGCGGGCCCCGGTCGGGGGAGCGGCGGGCCATCGACTGCTGGTCGCATCGGGACCACTCCTGGACCCATCGATTCGAGCGGCCTGGGCCTTGGGATGTGCGCCATCGCCGCACCCAAGCCGAGTCGTGGGGGCATTTCTGGCCCTCGGTGCAACTGCCCGATCGGCACTTGAACTCCTTTGGCTGGATGAGTCCGACGCAGCCGCTGCCTGGTGACACCCCTTCGGTGGGCGGGTGGATCGGCGACGCCGACGGCACCCGTGCGCTGCGGTCGTCTACGTGCGTACCCAGGCTGGAGGAGGACCAGCGCACCGTCATGGCTTTCGACATGACCTTTGAGACCACAGACGGCGAGGTGCTCACCGTGCGCACCGGACGCAAGCACGCCCACACCCGCAACGGGCTCATGCGGGACGAGAACGACGCCGAGGTGCGACTGGACTGCCACGAGCCTTTCTTCGACTTCGAAGTGCTGGAGACTGGCGAGCGGGGCTACGGAGTGGTGGAGTATTCAATCCATCCGCCCTGGCCCCGGTATCGGTACTGAGCAAGCCATGGACGCGGCCTTGATCAGAGCGGCAGCAAGCAAATGAGATGGGGCATCCACCTGCCCCAGCTAGGGCGGGCTGCCTCTCTAGAGCTTCTGGTGGAGATTGCCCAGCAAGCCGAGGCCGTCGGGTTCGACGACGTGTGGACCGCCGACCACGTGGCCGTGCCCATCGACCTGGAGGGGATGCCGTCGTTCTTCCCCGAGCCGGTGCCGTTGTTGTCGGCGGTGGCGGCCCACACTCAGCGGGTGGGTCTGGGCACGTCGGTGCTGATCCCCGCCTACCGAAACCCCATGCAGTTCGCCAAGCAATGGGCCACCCTCGACTGGCTAGCTCCCGGCCGCACCACCCTCGGAGTGGGGGCCGGATGGCTAGAGCCGGAATTCGAGGCTTGCGGCGTGCCCATAGTGCATCGGGCGCAGCGGCTGGACGACTACATCGCTGGGTGGCGGGCCGCCTGGTCGGGGGCCACTGAGTTTCAGAGCGAATTTTTCAGCTTCACGGGGGTGCGGATCAACCCCCAGCCGGCAGCGCCGATCCCCATTTGGATCGGCGGATCGTCCCCCGGAGCCCTCCGCCGAGCCGCAAGGTGTGATGGCTGGATGGGGACTTGGGCACCCCCCGAAGTCTTCGCCGAGCGCCTTGATGTATTGCGAGCCGAACAGAGCCGACTAGGTCGCGCTCCAGAAGAAACCACAATCTCCATCCACATGGAGCTGAGACTCGGCAACCCGCTCGACAGCGCCGGCCGCTGGTCAGTAGTAGGCGACGGCTATGGCGACCGGGAAATGGTGATCGGTGATGTTGACCATGTCGCCGAAACCCTGGCCCTCTACATCGCCGCCGGCCTTGAGCACGTACTGCTTGTCCCCCTAGCTCTCTCCCCCGACGAATGGCGCAACCACGTCGATGCTCTCGCCCAAATGATCAGCTAGCTCCGCTACGGCGAGGTCTGGTGGTGTGAGACCCCTGATCTGCCGCGCCGTCCCGTAGTCGTTCTGTCGCGCGATAGCTCACAGTTGGCCTGGATCGACACCATCAATGCCACCATCCCCCGCCGCTGCCTGATCCACTAGTAGAGCTGGTTGCGGTTGGCTTCGTCCTCGTCGGCGTCAATTGCCTTGGCGTCGGCGCCAGCGATCTGATCTGCCAAGACTTGGCCGTAAGTGGGGTAGAGCGAGCGGTCGATTTGGACCTCAGGGTCCCATAGGCGGGAGCGGAGCAATGCCCGGCCGCAATGCAGGAATGCGTCTTCGATGGTGATCTTGAGGCCTGATCGAGGTGCTTTGCCGTCCACGGTCAGCGGTTTGAGGGCCTCCTCATCGGTGACGATCTCGGCCGAGCCGCATACACGCAGGGTCTCGTTCATGCCCGGCACCAAGAACAGCAGCCCCACCACGGGGTGGTTGAGGATGTTCTGCATGGTGTCGACCTGGTTGTTGCCCGGACGATCGGGAATCAACAACGTGTGCTCGTCGAGGACTTTCACGAACCCAGGCGGGTCGCCGCGAGGCGAGGCGTCGGCCCGGCCGTTGACACCCGTGGAGCTGAGCACGCAGAACGGCGACATCTCGATGAACCTGCGGCAGTGGACATCAAGATGATCGAGCACTTTCTGCGAGGCCCGGGGCAGCGGCTCTCGATAGACGGTCCGCAACTCCGAATGGGTCGTCACAGATGGCTCGGAGCTGTTCATAGACATGAAGTCACCCAATCAGTAGCAGACACATACAGGTTAGCTGTTGACATCCCGCAGAGCTTGTTGCTCCCTTCGGCATTGCACGCTGGTGTGACACTTACCCATGCCCCTGCACTCGCCGTGCTTCAACCCGCGAGCTTGGGGACGGAGGCCCAGCCGGATTGTTCGGGGGGAGGGATGATGTGGTCGGGCGTGGCGGCTTGGGCTGCGTGGCTGTTGGCGATGGCGATGCTGATGGAGGCGGCTGCTAGGAGTTCGAGGTCGTTCACCCCGTCGCCGACGGCGGCGAATTCGATGTCGAGTCCCTTCCAGCGGCAGAAGGCCTCGACGCCGGACACTTTGGATACCCCGGGGGGCGACACCGTCAGCCGGCTGCCTCCGTAGAGGGGGTCGGGTTCGTCGACGCGGGCGATGCCCAATGACTGGGAGTGGACTGCTCTTGCTGCCTCATGGGCGAGGTCCGAGGGCAGACCGGTCAACACCAGTTCCAGCACATCGTGCTCCACATCGCTGGGGCTGAGGGTGTGGTTGACGTCTTCGTCGAGAAACTCCAAGTGAGTCTGAACCGAGGTCGGGTTGTTGGGCATTACCACGTCGCCCCCGGCCTCCTCTCGGTCGTCGATGTATAGGCAGGGTCGGATGCCCATGCCGTCCAGGGTCGTTTGGGTCTTCCAGAACATGCCGGGCTCGAACGAGACGCGGTGGAAGCGCTCCTTTGCAGCGAAATCCACCCCGATTGATCCGTCAAGCGCAACCGCGGGCAATTCGAGGCCGTTCAAGTCGAACAATCGGGATATGTTCCGCAATCGACGACCGGTAGCCGCCAGAACGACATGCCCTGCGGCCTCCAGCTCGGCCAACGCATCCAAGTGGGCTAGCGGTGCTACACAGTCCAGCCCCCAAAAGGTCCGATCCAGATCGGTCACTACCAGCATTGTTCGCGGTCGCCGGCAGGCGGAGTCAGCCGCCCTGCTTGAAGCGGCGCAGGATACCGGAGCGGACTCGCCACCGAGTGAGCTGGCGGACCAGGGCGGGTGGCGTGGTTGGCTGGATGCCCGGAGTCGGGGTCGCGGCGATGGTGCCAGAGCGACCGCGGTAGGGCTGTGCGTCCTCCTCATGGCCAGGCCACACCACCACCTGCGGGAAGGCGATGGTGATGCCCGCGGCGGCCAGGCTCTGGTGGACCGACAAGATCACGTCGTGGCGGGTGGCCAGCTCTGTCGGCACGTCGCTGCCGTGCCAGTAGTACAGCGTGAAATCGATGCTTGACGACCCGAAGCGGGTCAGCAGCGCTTGGGCTGGCGGCTCAGCGCTAACCCGCTCCACCCGCGCGAGCGCTTCGATCAGGCACTCAGTGGCTGCTTGCAGGTTGGTGTCATAGGCGACGCCTACTTCCAATTCGCTGCGTCGCAGAGCTTCGTTGGTGAGATTGACGATGGGCCCGGCGGCCACCTCGCTGTTGGGAACCCGCACCGCCGATCCGTCGAGGCCGCGCAGCACGGTGGTGCGGGAGTCGATGTCGGCGGCGACGCCGAGGTGGTCGCCCAGCAGCACCGTGTCGCCCACCCTGAAGGGCCGACGGGCCTGAAGGATCAATCCGGAGAAGAAGTTCTCCACCAGCTTCTGCAATGCCAGGGCCAGGACCAAGCCACCCAGGCCGATGGCGCCGATCAGCGGCCCAACCTGGACCCCCAGGCTGGTCAGCGCGTAGAACAGCCCGACCAGGAAGAGGAGATAGCCCGCCAGCCTGGCGGTAACGATCGCTGCGAAGCCCGGCCCCACCACATGGATCAGCACCCTTCGCACCAGGCGAGCGGCGATCACCGCCACAACAATCGTGGCCGCCACGATGATCCCGGCCTGCACCCAGTCGGACACGGTCAGGGCCTCGTCGATGATCGAGTCGTCCGACGACTGCGCTAGCAGATCGGCCGTTGCCAAGATGCTCATCGGAGTGCTGCTTGCATGTCGGTGGTCACTCTAGTGACGTCCTACCGATTCAGCAGCAGGCTGGCGGCTTGGGGGCAAGGCATGCCGACCTCGACGCCGGCGGCGGAGGCAGGGGCATTGGCGGCGGAGATGATGCCGTCGTGGTAGTGGGACAGGCCGCTTCCCATGCGGGCTCGGCGGGCGTCGACGGTGGCGCCGGCCAGGCCGTCGGCCTCCACGATGTAGAGCCCGGCCATGCCGGAGTCGTCCATGCCCCGTCCGCCGTCGGAGCATATGAACCCGAACGGTCGGCACCGGCGCAGGTAGGGCACCGCCGAGCGGCCGGTGTGGCCCGCGGTGACCAGCACATTGCGGTCGGTGTCCTCGGCGGCACCGAAGGCGATGGAGTCGGCGGCCACCACGCAGCGCCCGTCGGAGGCGGTTTCCATCACGGTGCGGTTGGTGATCTCCGCCGCCGCGGCAGCCTCCGGATCGTTGTCCAGCAAGGCCGCAGCCGCCTCCCGCACTGACATGCCCGCGCTCACCCCGCAGTCCAGAGCGAGCTGGTTGACGAAGCTGACCACCCCGTTGTTGTAGAGATGCACGCCGTCGCCCAAATGGGCGGTCATCACGTCAGCCACCGCGGCGGGAATGCCCAGGGCCTCCAGGTACCACAGTCCGGCTATGGCCGATCCCTCCGGCCCCACGCCGCAGTCCATCCCAATGGCCGCCCGGGGCCGGTGCTCGGCGATGAATCGGGCGGGCAGCACGCCGCAATACGACGAGTTGACGCACACGTCCTGGCCGCGATTGGTCTCGTCCACGTCGTAGGCCGAGTCCATGCACACCACCCGGCCCCGTGCCGAGGCCAGCACCTCGGTCTGCTTGTCTGCGCTCTGGCTCATCGACTCTCCCCTGGGTTCATTGGCGACAGCTCGATCCTGCTCGACCCATTGTTCACCGGCGATCCTTCGGTCGGCTGATGGGGCCTCGGTCGAATGTCTGATCGTCCACCCCCTGGTCTCGCAGCTCCACTTTCCGCACCTTTTCTGACGGGGTCTTGGGCAGCTCAGGGGTGAAGCGCACGTAGCGAGGCACCGCGAAATAGGGCAGCCGACGGTCGGCGTACGCCCAGAATTCATCGGCGCTGAGGGCGGCGTCGGGCTCTAGAACCACCGCGGCCAGCACCTCGTCCTCTCCGGCTTCCTGGTCGGCGGGTACTGCCACCACCGCCACCTCGGCAATGGCCTCGTGGCCTGTCAAGGCCTGCTCCACCTCGAACGAGCTGATGTTCTCCCCCCGGCGGCGGATGGCGTCTTTGAGGCGGTCGACGAAGTAGTACCAGCCCTCGGCGTCCCGGCGGAGTCCGTCGCCGGTGTGGAACCACAGATTCCTGAACGCGTCCCAGGTCTGCTCGGCCATGCCGTAATAGCCCATGCATGTGGTCCACGGAACCCGGGAGCGCACCACCAGCTCGCCAACCTCTCCCACCGGCACCTCCTCGTCGGTGTCGGGGTCCACCAGGCGGATGTCGAACCAGTCCCGGTTCAAGAGCCCGGCCGCTCCCGCCGGGCGATCCTCCCCGTAGGGGGTGAGGATGGGCATGCACGTCTCGGTTAGCCCGAACACCTCCACGAACGCATCGATGCCGAATCGGGCCTTGAACTCATCCAGCACGCTCGACATGGTGGGAGCGGCGAACACGCACCGAAGCTGGTTGTCGGCATCGGCTTCGGTGGGGGGCTGCTGCCACACGAAGTCCATCATCACCCCGACGAAGTTGGTGACGGTGGCCCCGCTGTGCCGCACCTGCTCGAGCCAATGGCTGGCCGAGAACCGCTCTTGGAGCACGTAGCGGGCCCCGGCGATCAGCGCCGGATAGGCGGCCAGAAAGTGCGAGTTGCCGTGGAACAGCGGCCCGCACGACATATAGGCATCGGCGTTGGTCAGCCGGGTGAGCGACACGCACTCATCGGCGAACAGGTGCATGTGGGCGTGGGGCATCATCACCCCTTTGGACAGCCCGGTGGTGCCTGACGTGAAAAACACCGACCCCAGGTCCCGATACGACACCTCGGGCAGGGCTTGATCGGCGTTGCCGTCGCTCAGCAGGGTGTCCCAGCGCTGCCACCGCAGACCGGCCTCGTCCAGCACCCGTCCGCCCTTGGCGATCTTGCCGTCGTCGCCCAGCAGGTAGAAGCAGCCGATGGAGCCCACCGCGTCGGGCAGCTCAACAAACCGGTCGGCGTAGTCGGCGTGGATCACCGCTGCTGACGGCGACACTGTGGTGGTCTGGTGTTCGAGGAACGATCCCCGATAGGCGGTGTTGATCGGCACCTCGGCCATCCCGGCCACTGCCGAACCCAGCCAGCTCCAGATGTAGGCCGCCGAGTTGGGCGCCATGATGAGCAGCCGGTCGCCGGGAGCGGCCCCCCCGGCCAGCAGCCCCCGCCCCACCCGCTGGGCGATCTCGTGGCTATGGGCATAGGTGAACCGCTCGGAGGTCCAGCCCACCTCCAAGTAGGTCTTGTCGCCGTGGGTTCGGGCCCGTTCGGCCAGCACTGCCGGCGCGCTCCACAGCCCCTTGTCGTCGAAGGTGGGCCGGTACTGGTCGTAGTAGCGGGTCACGGCACAGGCCTGTGGCTGGGGCAGCGCAAACTCATCGGGCGGTTCTCGGGGGGAATTGCGGGCGGCGCTTCTCCATGAACGCGGTGGCGCCCTCGATCATGTCGGGCGACCCGATGGCCTGGGCCAGCATCCCCAGCCCCGAGGCCATGTTGTCGCGCAGCTGGTTCCAGTACACATTGGAGCTGATCTTGGCCGCTTCCAGATAGCGGGGGCTCATGGCCAGCAGCTCATCGCACCACCGCAGCACCTCGTTCTCCAGCTCCTCGTCGGGCACCACTGCGTTTATCCAGCCCATGTCGCAGGCTTGCTGAGCGGTGTATTTGCGGCACAAAAAGGCCACTTCTTTGGCCCGCTTCTCCCCGACGGTCATGGCCAACAGGTTGGTGCCCCCAAGCACTGGGGCGCTGCCCACCTTGACCCCGGTCTGGCCCAGCTCGGCCGACTCGGCGGCTATGGCGAAGTCGCAGGCCACCACCAACTCGTTGCCGCCGCCGAAGGCCGGCCCATTCACCGCGGCGATCACCGGCATGGGGGCGTTGCGAATGGCGTCGAACAGCTCCAGCGAGCCGTAGAACATCGTCCGCAGCTCATAGAAGTTCGCTTCGGCCAAATTGGCCAGATATCCCCCCGCGCAAAACGCCCGCCCTTGCCCGGTGATCACCACCACCCCGGCGTCGACGTGCTCCCGGAAGGCGGCGATGATCTCGTCGATGGTGTTGCGGTCGTAGGAGTTCAATCGCTCGGGGCGGTTCAGCCTCAGCCAGACGACTCGGTCGTTTCGCTCAACGATTATGTCGCTCACGGTGGTCCCCCTGCTGTAGCGCGATTAATTCCTAGCGCGTACTGTCCGGCATCGTATGGCGTTCGAGCTCGACTCCGGCACACGGGCAATCCAAGAAGAGGCCCGGGCGGTGGCCCGCCAAGTGGCCGCGTTCGCCGCGGAGGCCGACGAGGCCAACCACATACATCAGCCCACCCTCGATGTGCTGCGGGGCAGCGACCTCTGCTCGCTGATGGTGCCCGCTGCTTATGGCGGTCGCTACGAGCGAGTGGACCCGCTGGCGGTGTGCGTGGTTCGGGAGGCCCTTATGCGGGCTTCGTCGCACTTGGACTCGTTGTTCGCCCTCCAAGGCATCGGCAGCTACGCCATTGCCGTGGCCGGCACTGATGAGCAACGGGAGCAGTGGCTGCCCAAGGTGGCCAACGCTGAGGTGCTGGCTGCTTTGGCCCTCACCGAGCCGGTGGCGGGATCCGATCTGCGGGGAATCGAGACCACGCTGACCGACCACGACGATGAAGTGGAATTAAACGGGGCCAAGTCGTTCATCTCCAATGCCGGGGCGGCTGGGTTCTACACCACCATGGCCCGGGAGGAGAACCGGTTCTCGCTGGTGTTGGTGCCCGCCGATGCTCCTGGTGTGTCGATCGAGCCCTCTCCGGAGATCATCGCCCCCCATGTGCTGGGCGAGGTGACCTTCGACCGGGTGCGCCTGCCGGCTTCGGCTCGATTGGGCGAACCCGGCGCCGGATTCCGCCATGTTCTGGCCACCTTGTCGGTGTTTCGCATCTCAGTGGCCGGGGCCGCGGTGGGGCTGATGGACGGGGCGCTGACCTGCGCGGCAAACCACGCGGCGGTCCGCGAACAGTTCGGCCGGCCACTGGTGCGGCTGGGACCAGTCGCGGGCCTGCTGGCCGACTCTTGGGCCGAGTTGGAGGCCACCCGGCTGTTGGCCTACGCCACCGCCGAGGCCGCCCGGGAGGATCCGTCGGCCCACCTCGACCGGTCGTCGCTGGCCAAGCTGGCCGCCACCGAGGCGGCCAGCCGGGTGGTTGACCGCTGCGTGCAGGTGATGGGCCGATGGGGGCTCATTCGGGGCTCCGACATTGAGCGCTACTACCGCCAGGCCCGACCCATGCGCATCTACGAGGGGGCCTCCGAAGTGCTCCGGCTGGGCATCGCCAGCCGGCTGTGCGACGAAGCGGCCGACCGACAGGGCGAGGAGGGGGAGTAGGCAATGGCGGTGGATTGGGGCCTTGACGGCCACGTGACGGTGGTGACCGGGGCCAGCCGGGGGTTGGGAGAGGCCGCAGTGCGGGCCATGGTGGCCGAAGGGGCCAGGGTGGTGGCCGCCGCCCGCTCCACAGATGCCCTGGACTCGCTGGCCGACGAACTGGGCGACGCGGTGGCTGCGGTGCCGTGCGACATGCGGGACCGAGACGCAGTGGCCGGGCTGGTGGATGAGGCGGTGAGCCGGTTCGACCGACTCGACTCGGTGGTCAACAACGCGGGCATCGCTCCCGCCTCCAAGTTCGTCGACCAGCCTGACGATGTGTTCGACGAGGTGCTGGCCGTGAACCTGGCCGCACCGGCGGCTTTGGCCCGACAAGCCGCCACATACTGGATCGATGCTGCCCGGCCCGGCTCGGTGATCAACGTGGCCTCTACTTCGGGGCTCAAGGGCAAGCCGACCCTGGCCGCCTATTCGGCCTCCAAGGGCGGGCTGTTGCGGCTCACCGAGGCCCTGGCCGGGGAGTGGGCCCGCTACAACATCCGGGTGAACGTGATCGCCCCCGGTGCGTTCGAAACCGATGCCCAGGCCGCGGTGTTGGGCGATCCCGACACCCTGGCCGCCCGGCTGCGCAAGATACCTGTACGCCGCATGGGCCACCCCGATGAGCTCGGACCGCTGGTCTGTTACCTAGCATCGGAGGCGTCCGGGTTCGTTACCGGTTCGTGTTTCGTGATCGACGGCGGAGAAGCGTCCAAGCTTTGATGATGAAGCTCTGACAATGAAAATGGCCAAGGGAGGCAAGAGATGACCATGCAAGCCGCTGCAAGAGATGCGCAAGCTGGGTCCAACAACGCGGTCCACAGCGAGTTGGGCAGTCCTGCACTGGCTGGCGGCGAACTGGCCGCCATCTCCCCCAAGTTTGCCGAGGGCTACGCCCGCATCCGCGACGTGACCGACCGCGACGGGGCCTGCCCCGCGTGGGCCAAGGCGCTGTACATGGCCTGCGCCGCCGCGGTTCGGTGCCAGCCGGAGCAAGCCCTTAGGGAGATGACCCGGTCTCGCGAGCTGGGGTTGAGCCTGAGCGACGCCCGGGGCGCATCGCTGGCCGTGCTCATCTCCCGGGGCGAAGCCACCTACAACGCCTTCGCCCGGGCCATTGACCAGGCGTTCGACATCGCTGCCGACCAGTCCACCGAGCCGATTCCCGATTTCACCCTCGATCGCCAGGCGGCGCTGGACTACTTCCAGAGCTACTTCGGTTTCGTGCCCGACTACATCGAGGTGATGGCCGACCATGCCCCTCGAGCCTTGGAGGGCTATGTATTGATGCGCCAGTGGTCGCTGGCCGAGAACATGCTCGACGCCAAGCACGTTGAGCTGCTGCTGTGCACCATCAACGCCGCGGAGTTCTCCAGCCGGTTCGTGAACATCCACGCCAACGGCGCCCGCAACGCCGGAGCCTCCGAGGCCGAGATCACCGAGGCGGTGGTGTGCGCCATCCCCATCTCCGGCGTGGCCTCCTGGCTGCCCGGCGCCGATGGGATCATGGAAGGCCGCCAATAGGTTTGCCCGCCACCTCCAAGGCAGGCAGCGGAGGCTCACCCCCATGACCGGGCTCATCGATGTCCACGCCCACATCGTGCTGGAGGGCACTATGGGCGCGGCCGGCCCGTGCGGCCCCGAGATCGGTGCCCACGACGACGGCACCCCCTGGTTTCGGGTAGGCGGCTACCAGCTCAACGGGGTGGCCTACCGAGGGTCTCTATTTACCGAGTTGGATATGCGCCTCGAGGCCATGGACGCCCAGGGGATAGCAGTGCAGGCCCTGTCGCCTAACCCGCTCACCTATCTCCACTTCATCGAGCCTCAGTTGGCCATCGACTTCTGCCGCCGCCACAACGATGATCTGGCCGCCGCTGTGGCTGCCCGTCCCGATCGCTTCGTCGGTCTGGCTGCGCTGCCCATGCAGGACCTCGACGCGGCCTGCGCCGAACTGGAGCGAGCTGTGCGAGACTTGGGCCTCCTGGCCGGCTACACCGGCACCGACTTCGGCACCCCGCTGGACGACCCGGCCCTCGACCAGCTCTGGTCGCTGTGTACGGAGCTCGACGTGCCCCACTTTCTGCATCCCACCCAGTCGGGCATCGACGGCCCGCTGCTCGATCCCCGGCTGCGCCGCTGGGACCTGGACCTAGTGTTGGAGTACTCCTATGAGGAGACGGTGGCGGTGGCCACCCTGGTGTTCGGCGGGGTCACCGAACGCCACCCTGATCTGGATCTGTGCCTGTCCCACGGCGGCGGCACCACCCCCATCGTCCTGTCCAAGCTCCGCAAGCTGGCCGAGCGCCGCCCCGCCGCCCCCGAGTGGATCAAGGAATCAGGGGCCTTCGACCGAGCCCTCAGCCGCCTATGGTTCGACTGCCACATCACCGGCCCCGCCGAGCTCAATCTCGCTCTGGAGCAATACGGCATCGACCGCCTGGTCTACGGCACGAACTTCGGCGGCTGGGACCGAGGCACAGGCCCCGACGTGGCCGACCTGGCCGAAACCCTCAACGCCAACGCCACCCGCCTGCTCCGGCTCTGAATCAGAAGAATAGGAACCAAACTAGGTCGAGAAGCGTCTATTGCTTGCAAGGGGGCGATGGTGAGCGTTCGCTGGACTGCATTGATCTTGGTTGTGGCCATAGCGGTCACGGCCTGCTCAAGCGATAGCAGTGAAGGGGAAGGCATTGTCCGGGCAAAGGATCATGTGATTCCCGCTGCCCCTCAACAAGAATTGAGAGTGCGACACCGGGTCCTGCGCCAGCCCCTACTCCAACTGCGGTAGCAGTCCTCGGTGCCGATGCTTCTCCGGTTCCAGCACCATCGCCCCCTAACACTCCTAGCCCGACGCCGTTGCCTTCGCCCACGCCGTTGCCGACCCCGGAACCGACAGCAGTGCCGGTATCAACTCCCGATGCCGAGCCCTCTCCCACTCCCACGCCCGAACCGGTTCCAATCCACGTCACAATCATCGACAATGTCGCTGGTTCTTGGACAGCTACCAGGGACGGCACTTGGTCGGCGGTCTCATCCGGCTCGGGCTACACCTGTGGTTTGCGCACGGACAGGACCGTCGAGTGCTGGGGTGGTAGGAGCCTCCTGGACATGCCCTGAGGAGGCGTAGCCTTCTCCCTCTTGGCTGGCCGCCCAGGCGGGCGGCGGTCATAGTTTCGACTCTTCCTGTGTTATGAGGAGGAAAGAACCTCGATTTCTGCTTCTGCAATCTCTGGCCATTTGGTGTCGCATGTCACAACTGGCCAGTCCCGTTCAATACTCAAAGCCACGACCGCAGCGTCCACCATTGGAAAATTCCGGTTGCCGTATTCGGCGCGCAGTTCCCTGGCCCGGTCGGCAACGCCGTTGTCGAGAACTTCTGGGTTGAACCCAAGCTGGTCAAGTACCGTGGTCGCCTCATCGAGCTTCTCCATGCGACTCGGATAGATCAGCGCCTCGGCGTGGGTGATGTTCAAGATGGCGACACCGTCGGCCTCTAGGCAGCGCTGAACCGCGGCTCGATGGAACTGATGCTGTGAGTCGAGAATCGCAATGGCGATGTTGGCGTCGACAACGATCGTCATCGCTCTCCGGCTTCTGATCGTTGCTTATCCAGATAGTCCGTGGGCCAGTCAATTCCCAACTCCCGACATCGGGCCGAGATGGCATCTATGCGGGCTTCGAGGGCCGTTTCATGGTGCTCCGCAACAAAGTCTCGGATCGCCTGCTGGGTCAGCCGGGAAAGATTGAGACCGACACGGCGGCTGATCTCGTCGAGCTCATCGGGCAGATAGATCGTTCGATTCGGCATACGTACATATTAGCGATAGATATACGTAGAAGGCACTGCAAATTTGCTTCCTGGCCTACTGACGGTGGAAACAGGGAACCGAATAGGGTCGTGATGCGTCGAGTACTCGCAAAGGGGTCGATAGGTGCGCGCACGTAGGACCGGTTTGCTGCTAGTTGTGATGCTTGGGGCAGCGGCTTGCTCAAGTGATGATGGAGAGAAGGTTGGTCTACTTCCGGCCTTTGAAGAAGTAACCACCACCGCTCAGCCAACCGCTACTGAGACTGCGGCACTGACTCCTGCTCCGACCCCAACAACTACTTCCACTTCGGTGGTATCTCCGACGCCTACATCAGCGCCGACTTCGACTCCAGCGCCTAGCCCGCCTCCATCACCCACCCCTTGGTTTACGCCGACCCCAACCCCGGAGCCGGTGACTCCCCCCTGGGCGGAAATTCCAGATGGCCCGTGGAGCGAGGTCTCAGTTGGGTTGGACTTTGCCTGTGGGCTGCATGAAGACGGCACGGTTGACTGTTGGGGGGTGCTGCGCAGGGATTGTGCATTCCCAAATCTGGCGGAATTGCGCTGGGACGAGACGATCGACTGTTGGGGGGATCGATCTTACGGGCAGTTAGCCGCTCCCGAGGACAAGTTCACTGCAATTTCGGCGGGCCAAACCCATTCCTGCGGATTGCGTATAAACGGAACAATCAAGGGGTCTGTCAGTTTTTTTGTGTAACCGGTCGTGATGGTTTTCATTTGATGTGG
>JAPOVT010000012.1 GCA_026708015.1 bacterium | reverse complement strand
CGGTACACGTCAACCTGATCCGGGAGGGCAGCGATCTGCGGGCCTCGGTGCTCTACCCATCAGGCGGCATGCTGGACACCGGCCTGTTCACCGCCCAGCGCAACCGCCCGGACCACTTCGCCCGAGTGGGCGACGCCACCGGACGGCGCAGCATGACCTTCCAAGAGCTCAAGGACATCTTGACCGAGATCAGGGGTGAGGAACCCGCGGTAGCCGACCTAGTGGAACACGGCAACTTCGTGGTCGATTGCGTGGAGCAACGCCGATTCATCATCGGCCGCAACATCGAAGACACCGTCGCCCTACTCCAGCGCCGGGCCGAGGCCATCGGCCGCTACGAAGTCCCCGACTACCACGACATGGGGCTCTAACCGAGTGCTCCACCGAGGATTCATGGTGTCCAATAGCAATGCTGGGCACATTCTTTGCCCCACTAGCCATTAGAATTATCTCTATGTTGTTACAAAAAAGCTTGTTCGCTGTGCTAATTGCGATTGCTGCCGCTGCGTTCGGGCTAGGGTCTTCTGCCGGAGCTCAGACGGTGGCCGACATCCAAAAGCGCGACCAGCTCATCGCTACCCAAGAGGCTCTGCTGAACGCGTACCGGTGCCAGCTCAACGTCGACGTGGCCGCCGTTATGGGCGGATGCGCGAACGGTATGCCCATCCTGTCTCCCGCTGATCCGGGTACTTTCAGCGGAACTCCGACTCAAAATGACATAGACGTCCGTGAGAAGCTGATCGCAGAACAGGAAGACCTCTTGAACAGCCTGCGCTGCCGGTTCGGCGTAGATACTGACGCTGTGTCGGGCGTCTGCCCCGAGCCAGATGAACAGCCCGTGTCAGATGAACAGCCCGAGCCACAAGGGGTCCAGCAGCCGACTCCCGCACCCATACCCACGAACACTGAACCAGATCCGGGGGCGAGCCCGCAAGGACAGGAGCCTCAGCCTTTTCCATGGGTCGGCCAGCTTTGCGTAAAGATAGAAGAGTACGGCGAGGATTCAGACGGATGGGTGTACAACGATCCCGATAGAACAACTTGCACCATGTTTGAGAACATCGAGTACATCATCAACAATGCAAGCTCACGGGCAGCCTTACACTATGTGAACGCATACGGCTCAAGAGTCTTGCTCTGCCCGCACAATTGGAAGATCGATGAGCAAGGTCTATGCAGATATCCCAATCCTGAAGAAGCCGCCCTCAGAAACGCTCAGTGGAGACAAAGATACGGAGAAGGGAGAATTTCAATAGAGTTCCCATCTGATGCCAGCAGTCAAAGTGCCGTGTTCATACCCATCCAGCTGATTGTCTTGACAAGTACGCCCTGACACGCCGCTAACCCACTAAGACCTTCGGGCTGCTCTTGCTCCCAGGTTCCGATTCGGCTAAGACGATGGGCTCCGACGATGGCTGTAAGAGGTGCCGGCTCCCTCTAAACTCAACACATGTGGCGGTTGAAAGTAATTGCTATCGCTGGTTCCCTGACTTCGCACCCTATTGTGCTATTCAACATTAGAGGCCAATTGGGATGGGATGAAGTACGCGAAATCGCTTTTGTAGCAATTATGGGTTGGCAGCTAGTATTCCTCTATTATATCTTTGCATTGAAGTCTCGAGTTTCTGTATTACTTGGAAGTTGCCTAATACTGGTTTCATATCCAGTAGTTACGTCGCTGGTTGCCAGAGACACAAGCAGTACCGCTGCAATCGGCTATTTCTCCATTCCGTGGGGAGTAATCTTTCCCGCATTGGTCCTTATTCACATTTTGGACT
Organism: bacterium; assembly: GCA_026708015.1. Taxonomy (NCBI): domain Bacteria; species bacterium. The sequence continues at coordinate 6,638 of JAPOVT010000012.1, read as the reverse complement.
CTTTGGGAAAGTGGCTAGTCTCATCTATAAGGGATCGAAAACTCAAGTTTTACAACCAGCCGTAGGGACTGACGACCACTATCGCAGCATGGCCCGGCCTTTGTCGAAGACCGTGGTGCCCCGGCCGGAGACCACCCGGAACAACACCCCATTCTCCTCGTGGCGGTCGTGCCAGATCTGGGTGGTGAGCACGTCGCCGTTGTAGCCGGGGGAGGCGAAGCGCCCGCCTATCGAGCCCAACGCCAAGGGGTCGCCCCCGCACACCGTTTCCACCAGGGCCCGGCAGGCGAAACCGTAGGTGTTGAGCCCCATGAGGATGGGACCGTCGAACCCGGCCGCCGCGGCCACCGCGGGGTCGTAGTGGATCAGGTTGGGATCGTTGCCCCCGTGGCGGTAGAGCAGCGACTGCACCGGCAGGGTCTGCCAATCGACCGCGGTGTCGGGGGGCGCGTCGCCGACATCCCAGGCCGGTGTTTTGGGGCCGGGGTCGCCGCCAAAACCCCCCTCACCCATCACGAACAGCTTGGAGCCGGTGGTAAAAAGCGGCTCACCGGTGGCGGCGTCCACCGACTCGCTCGCGGCGTGGACCACCGCGCCGGAGCCCTTGTCGTAGATGCCCACCACCGTCGAGGTGCTGATCACCGACCCCTTGGGACTGATCTCCCCGTGAATAGCCAGCTCCTGCTCGCCGTGAACCAGTTGGTGAACCTGGTAGTCGCCATACCGGAACATGGGATTACCTTCGCCGCTGCTGGCCTTGTCCGACCGACCTCCCGAGCACACGAAGCTGGGGTACACCTGCTGGGGATGCCCGGCGGCCTTCTCCCCCACAAACGCCAGATCGTCGAACCCCGCCCCCACGCTGAGCGCATAGAGCGTGCAGTCCCGGGGCAGCCATCCCCGCTGATGGGGCTCACCCCGATGCCCAACCATGTCCAGATACATCGCCATAGGGGCCATTGTGTCCCAAATCGGCCCCATTCTTCCTAAAGCGGAAGCGACAGATACGGTGAGGCCATGGCCGATGATCGAGTGCAGCTCACGGTGGACGGACACATCGCCGTCATCACCAACAACAATCCCGCCAAGCACAACGCCTTCGACGACGACATGGATCTGGCGCTGTTCGACATCTTGAGCGAGATCAAGGCCGACAAGTCCATCCGGGCTGTGGTGTGGAAGGGAGAGGGCAAATCGTGGTCTTCGGGCCGAGACGTGTCGGCCATTGGCGGCGGTCAGGTGGAACTGGCCCACCACGCCCTCATGGACCGGGGCCAGAGGGGCATTCAGCAGGTTTGGGACATCGACGCCCCCATCATCGTGGCCATGCAGGGATGGGCTATGGGAGGCTCCTTCCAGCGAGCCCTTTTGTGCGACATCCGGGTGGCGGCCGAAGGCGCTCGATTCAGGCTCCCTGAAGTGACCCACGGCGTGATCCCTGACACTGGCGGGGTGGGCCGGCTGTTCGAGATCTGCGGGTCGGGCTTGGTCAGCGACATGGTGCTCACCGGCCGAATACTGAGCGCTGAGGAGGCTCTGACCCACGGCATCGTGTCCCGCATCGTGCCCCCCGAGGAGTTGGACGACACCGTGATGGAGATGGCAACCCAGATCGCCGCCGCCTCGCCTTACACGGTTCAGCTTGCCCGCCGGGTAATCCGCAACCTGGCCATCGAGGATCTGCGCAGCTCCATGAACGACGAGTACGCCTATCAGACGCTCATCAACCGGTCGGACGACTTCGCCGAGTTCCGGGCGGCCCGAGCCGAAGAGCGCGACCCCGAGTACAAGCGTTCCTGAGGAGGAGATGACAAATGGCTGAGATCACCGGACTTCCCGAGCCCGCCCAGGAGGGCGCAACCGCCCTGGTGCCGGGCACCTACGACGGCCAGACCGTGTTTGTGACCGGTGGGGGCACCGGGCTGGGCAAGGCCATCGCCACTGAGTTCGCCCGGCTGGGAGCCAACCTGGTTATCGCCAGCCGCAAGCCCGAGCACCTTGAAGCGGGCCAGGCGGCTATAGAGGAGATAGGCGCTGAGGTGCTGGTGGTGGGCTGTGATATTCGCCAGGCCGACCAGATAGCCGAGGCGTTCGACGCCGCCACCGAGCGTTTCGCCATGCCCGACGTGTTGATTAACAACGCGGCGGCCAACTTCCCGGTGCCGGCGGAGGACATGTCGCCCAACGCCTGGCGCACGGTGGTGGACATCACCCTCAACGGCACCTTCTTCTGCGCCCGCGAGTTCGCCCGCCGCCATCTCGCCGCCGGCACAACCGGGTCGATCGTCAACATCGGGGCGTCCTATGCCTGGACTGGCGGCCCTGGCTTTGCCCACTCAGCCGCAGCCAAGGCCGGGGTCAAGTCGATGACCGAGAGCCTGGCCGTGGAGTGGGGGCCCTACGGCATCCAGGTGAACGGACTGGTGCCGGGGCTGTTCCCCCACGAGGACATGACCTCCGACATCCGCTCCAGCCTCGACCGCACCCACGAGAAGGACCCGTGCCAGCCGGCCATGCGGGTGGGGCGGCTGCGGGAGCTGGGCTGGGCGGCCACTTTCTTGGCCTCCCCATTCGCCCGGTTCATCAGCGGCCACACCATGGTGGTGGACGGGGCCAACTGGCAGCGCCGCTCCATGACCAACCCAGCCGTCACCACCATCCGCGACCAGATGGGCAAAGGGCCGTTCGAGCTTTGAGTACAGGGCTCTGATTGCCATGGACCACGCCCAACCGATGAGTACAGAAGCCCGGCCCTCTGATCCCATCGCGCTGGAGGTGGTCAAGAACGCCCTGGGAGCTATCGCCGAGGAGATGGGGCTGACCACGGTACGATCGGCTTACTCCTCAGTGGTGAAAGAGGGCGGTGACTCCACCGCCGCAATCTTCGATTACCGGGGCCAGTTCATCGCCCAATCGATGGGCGCTCCGCTGATGCACCTCTCCAGCCTTCGCCCGTCGCTGCGCTCGCTGCTAGACGACTTTCCGGCCTCGGAGATGGCCGACGGCGACGTGTACGCCTCCAACGATCCCTACCGGGGCGGCATCCACTCCAACGACGTGATGGTGTTCCGCCCGGTGTTCATCGACGGCACGCTGGCGTTCTTCACCTGCGCCCTGCTGCACGTGGCCGACTTGGGCGGCATGGCCGCAGGCGGGCTGCCGGCCAACGCCACCGAGATGTTCCAGGAAGGCCTGGTACTGCCCCCCGTGCCGCTGGCGGTCGCCGGGGAGGCCAACCAACCGATGCTGGATGTGATCGCGGCCAACAGCCGCACCCCGGAGAAAGTTCTGGGCGACATCCGGGCCATGATGGCGGCCACCAACCTCGGGGCCGACCGGCTGGACGATCTGGCCAACCGGTATGGCCTGGATCGTCTGCACCAGATCACCGACGACCTTTTGGACTACACCGAACGCCGCACCCGGGCGGGCATCGAAGCGCTGGCCGACGGCACCTACACCGGCTCGTTCATCATCGACGACGACGGGGTGAACCCCGACGCCGATCACGAGGTGCATGTCGCCCTCACCGTGAGCGGCTCCACCATCACCGCCGATTTCGAGGGAACCTCACCCCAAGCGCCGGGCCCGATCAACGCCGCGGTGTCGCAGACCACCTCCGGAGTGCTGTTCGCCGTCCGCTGCCTGCTGGCCCCCGACATCCCGGTGAACGACGGCGCCTTCCGGCCCTTGGAGCTGCGCTTGCCCCAGGGCACGCTGGTAAATCCCAATCCGCCCGCCGCGCTCAACGCCCGCATGGCCACCGTCATGGCCGTGGTGGAGGCCATGCTGGGGGCTTTTTCCCAGCTCGACCCGGCCCGAGCGGTGGCCGCCTCCTGCAACGTCCACGTCTACATCATGAACGGCACCGGGGCCGACGGCCGGCCGTGGGCGTTCATGGATCCCCAATTCGGCGGCTCCGGCGCCCGCTCCGACCGAGATGGCGTAGACGTGACCGGCCCGCTGGTGCTGGGCGCCGGCGGGGCATTCCACACCGTGGAGGCCTACGAGCAGGAGCACCCGGTGCGCTTCGAGCGCTTCGAGCTGTGGACCGATTCAGGGGGGCCGGGCCAGTGGCGGGGCGGCACCGGATCACGCCGCGACATCCGCATACTCACCGACGGCCAATTCACCGGCCGGGCCACCGATCGCTGCCGTCGCCCCCCTCCGGGCATCTATGGCGGCTCACCCGGCGCGGGCGGGGGCTGGGTTCTGAACGAGGGCACCCCCGACGAAAAGTCGCTGCCGGCCAAGGTCACTGCCTATCCGCTGCGGGCCGGGGACATGATCACCATGCTCACCTCGGCCGGCGGCGGCTTCGGAGACCCGCATGAACGCGACCCCGAGATGGTGGCCGCCGATGTGCGCGACGGTCGGGTGTCACCGGAGGCGGCCCGCCGTGATTACGGCGTGATCATCGACACGGAGACCGGGGAGGTGGACCCAGCGGCCACCGCAGCATTGAGAAGCAAATGACCGTCGCCCTGGGCATCGACATCGGGGGAACATTCACCGACGTGGTGATGATCGACCGCTCCGATGGCAGCATCTGCACCGCAAAGGTGCTCACCACCCCCGACGACCCGGCAGCCGGAGTGCTCGACGGGATTGCCGAACTCTTGGCCGAGGCTGGCTATGACCCTCCCGAAGTGTCCCAAGTGGTCCACGCCACCACCCTGGCCACCAACCTCATCTTGGAGCGCAAAGGCGGCCCGGTGGCCTACGTCACCACCGCCGGTTTCGGCGACATCTTGATCATCGGCAACGAGCGCAAGGGCGATGCCGAGAAGTACGACCTCTTCTACACCAAACAGCCGCCCATCGTCCCCCGGCGGCGCACGGTGGACGTGGTGGAGCGGACAGGGGCCGACGGCTCAGTTGTGGTGCCGCTCGACGACGAACAAGCCCGAGCGTCGCTGGCCGATCTGCTGGCCCGCGAGCCGGTGGAAGCGGTCGCAGTCTGCTTCCTGCACTCCTACGCCAACGGAGACCACGAGCGCCAAGTGGCCGACATCATCGCCGAGCTGAACCCCGACCTCTATGTGGCGGTTTCCAGCGAAGTGTGGCCCGAGTACCGGGAACTGCCTCGAGCCTGCACCACGGTCATGTCGGCCTACGTGGGCCCCACCGTCACCCGCTACATCGCCCGGCTGGACGAGGAACTGGCCCGCCAGGGCATCGGGGCCCGATTGCAGATCATGGGCTCGTCGGGCGGCATCATCTCGGCCGCCACCGTGGCCCGGCGACCGGTGCAGCTGGTGGAGTCGGGGCCGGCCGCTGGGGTGATGGCCGCCGCCCATATCGGTCGGCTCAGCGGCATCGACAACCTGATCTCCTTCGACATGGGCGGAACCACCGCCAAAGCAGGGCTGGTGCGAGACGGCCAGGCCGCCATCGCCCACGAGTTCTTCGTGGGGGGCACCGCTTCTTCGGGCGTGAAGCAGATCAACACCGGCTATCCCATCAAGATCCCGGTGATCGATTTGGCCGAGGTGGGCGCGGGCGGAGGGTCGATCGCCTACCTCGATAGCGGCGGCGCGCTGCGGGTGGGGCCCGATTCCGCCGGAGCCGAGCCGGGTCCGGCCTGCTACGACCGGGGCGGCGGCCAGCCCACCGTGACCGACGCCGATCTTGTGCTGGGCTACCTCAATCCAACCTTCTTCCTCGGGGGCCGCATGGCTATCCGGGCCGACCTGGCCCACGCCGCCCTGGCCGAGATGGCCGAGCCCATGGGGCTGACCCCGGAGGAGGCCGCTGCCGGGGTGTACGAGGTGGTCAACGCCACCATGGCCGCCGCGGTGCGGGTGGTGACCCTGGAGCGGGGCATAGACCCCCGCGATTTCACCCTGCTGGCCTCAGGCGGCGCGGCCGGAGTCCACGTGGCCCGCCTGGCCGAGGAATTCGGCATTACCAAGGTGGTCGTCCCGGCCAACCCCGGCGTGGGCTCGGCAGTGGGCCTGCTGGCCTCCGACGTGGTGACCGATCATGTCCGCACCCAGGTGATTGACTCTGTCGATGCCGATGCCAGCGTCGTCAACGCCATCTACACCGAGCTGGAAGCTGTGGCCGTCGCCGAAATCGGGGCTGAGGGGTTCTCTGCCGACGAAATCGTTCTGGAGCGAGAGATCGACATCCGCTACCGCCACCAAGCCCACGAACTCACCGTCCCCCTCCATGGAGTTAACCTCGACGAGGCGGCTGCCGCGTTCAACGAGCTCTATGAAGAGCTGTACGGCATCCGCCAGACCGACCCGGTGGAGTTCGTCAACTACCGAGTGCGGGTTGTCGGCCCGGTGCCCAAGCCCGACTGGTCAACCGACCAAGTAGCCCCTCAACCGCCCGTTCCCCTCTCGTATCGCCCCGCCTGGTTCGGCGGCGAGATGGCCGACACCCCCGTCTACCGCCGCCACACCTTCCTGCCCGGCCCCACCGTCGCCGGCCCCGCCATCATCGAAGAAACCTCATCCACCGTGGTCGTCCCCGAAGGCTGGACCGCTTCAACCGACCGCTGGCTCAGCCTGGTGCTGCGCCCAAAAGGGCCTACTAGCGGTAACGAGGGTGCCGCGTTTTCTAGTCCTAACTGAGGGGCCGAGCGGATTGGCGGGTTAGGTGGGGTTCCATCGGTTTTTCCAGTCGAT
>JAPOVT010000011.1 GCA_026708015.1 bacterium | reverse complement strand
CGGCCCTGATCCCACACGAGTGGGAGTTGCCGGCTGCGATGGCGGTGAACGCGCCCGCGGGGGCGTCCGCCTGCCCGGCGTCGTTGCGGCCCCAGCATACGGCGGTGCTGTCGGCCCTGATCCCACACGACTGGTACTGGCCGGCCGCGATGGCAGTGAAAGCGCCCGCTGGGGCGTCCGCCTGCCCGGCGTCGTTGCGGCCCCAGCATACGGCGGCGCTGTCGGCCCTGATCCCGCACGAATGGTACAAGCCGGCTGCGATGGCGGTGAAGGCGCCTGCGGGGGCGTCCGCCTGCCCGTCGTCGTTGTCGCCCCAGCATACGGCGGTGCTGTCGGCCCTGATCCCACACGAATGGTCGCCGCCGGCCGCGATGGCGGTGAACGCGCCCGCGAGGGCGTCCGCCTGCCCGGCGTCGTTGCGGCCCCAGCATACGGCGGTGCTGTCGGCCCTGATCCCACACGACTGGTACTGGCCGGCCGCGATGGCAGTGAAAGCGCCCGCTGGGGCGTCCGCCTGCCCGTCGCTGTTGTCGCCCCAGCATACGGCGGTGCTGTCGGCCCTGATCCCACACGAATGGACCCAGCCGACTGTGATGGCGGTGAAGGCGTGTGCGGGTTGGCGGGTTGGCTGGGGGTCCGGCTGGTCGGCGCAGCCGCCGGGCACGAGTTGGGTGTCTGTGCGGTGTTGGCATCGGTACGCGTTGAGCAGTGCTTCTTGGTCGGCGATGAGTTGGTCGCGCGCTGTGAGGTCTTGTTGGGTGGGGTTTTTGGGAGCTGTGCCGGGGGAGACGGTTGCGGGGTCAGGGCACTGCCCGGGGACCGCGTCGATGTCGACGTTGAACAAGCAGCGGTAGGCGTTCAGGAGGTTTTCCTGGTCGGCGATTAGCTGGTCGCGCTGCTCAATTTCCTCGGGGGGGGGTGTGGGCTTCAGATGCAGGCTGCGCGCCAGCCCCGGCGGCGCCGAGAAGCGACACCAGCAGGCCCGCCACGACCGCGAGCGCAGCGACCGCTCCCCGGGGCCGCCCATTGCCAAACAGATCAAAATGCAGAGTCACAGAGCGCCAAGCTAGGAGCAGACCAGTCAGCTGGCAAATCGGCATCGGGGGTGGCCGCGGTGGCCCTGGACTCGATCAGCCCGGCGTGTAGGGCCTGGAGTCGATCCCGGTGGCGTGGTGGCCGATGCCTGCCGACGATTCGCTCATCGACGAGACAATCGCTCCCCGGTTTTGGGAGGTGAGAATGAAATCGGCCGCCGCCTGGTTGTGCTCACCGACCACGTAGGTTGGCCCGTTGTGGAGGTTGGCCAGGGCCTCGTCGGCCACATCTGAGGCGTCCATCGGGCTGTGGGCGCTCAAGTCGGCGCCCATTCGCCGATGGGAGGGGGTATCGGTAGCCCCAATGACCATAGCGATCGGAAAAATCAGCCGGGAGTTACCAATTCATGGCCGCAGACCACTCATTGCCAGGTTCGGCCTCGCCAGCCCGAAGGCTCACAGCACATCCAATTGACCACTAACCTCGCCCCGTGGATTTAGGAATCAGCGGACGACGGGCGTTGGTGGCCGCCTCATCGGCCGGGTTGGGTTTGGCCACCGCGGCGACGCTGGCCGAAGCAGGGTGCCAGGTGGTGATGAACGGACGCGACCCCGACCGTCTCAACCAGGCAGCGGACGGCGTGCCCGGGGCCATTCCCATCGTGGGGGATGTGTCCGATGCGGTCGGCGCCACCTCATTGGTGGAGGCCGCCACCGAGGCCCTAGGCGGCATTGACATCCTGGTCACCAACGCTGGCGGACCGCCGGGAGGCGACTGGGCGAATACCGATACCGACCTGTATCCCATAGCCCTCGACCTGAGCCTGATGTCGGTGGTGGCCATGACCAAAGCCGCCGTTCCGCCCATGCAGGCCCAGGGGTGGGGCCGGGTTCTGGCCATCACTTCGGTGTCGGTGCGACAACCTCTGGACAACCTGATCTTGTCGAACACCGCTCGAGCCGGGGCAACCGGCTACCTCAAGACCATGGCCAACCAGGTTGCGGCTGACGGAGTAACGGTCAACTCGCTCCAGCCCGGCTATCACGCCACCGACCGTATGCGGCAGTTGTACGGTGACAAGCCCGGCAACTTGGAGGCAATGGCCGCCCTCGGTCCGATGGGCGACCCCGCCGACTTCGGAAGGATCGCCGCCTTCTTGTGCTCTGAGCATGCCCGGTTCATAACCGGCGCCGCCCTTCCGGTGGATGGGGGCCTCAGTGCCGGACTGCAATAGGAAAAGGAGAAGACATGATCCGACACGTCGTGATGTTCAAATTCCGAGATGACGCCGACGAGGCCCAGCGCCAGGCGGTTCACGACGCCATCGCCACCATGCCCGAGGCCACCGGCGTGACTGAGACCTACACCATCGGGCCCGACCTCGGCTTGGCCGAGGGCAACTTCGACTTCGCCGTAGTGGGAGACTTCGCCGATCAAGACGCCTACTTGACCTACCGTGACCACCCCGAGCACCAGCGGATCGTCTTCGACATCATCCGCCCGGCCATCACCGACCGAGCCGCCATCCAGTTCGAGATCTCCTGATTTCTCCGTTTTCCAACAACTGCGGCCACAAGGGTAGCTTTTCTGAGCGATATGACGGCATCAGCGAACGACCCGCTGCCCTCCCCGTTTCCCGAGGGCTGGTACTTCGTCGCCAGCCGACAGTCCCTGGTGAAGGACAAGCTCATCAAAAGGGGCTGGATGGGCGAGAACATCATCGTTTGGCGCGACGACAACGGGAGCGTCTGCGTCGCTGAGGCCTATTGCCCGCATCTGGGCGCCGATCTGGGGCCCGAAGTGGGAGGATGGGTTCGCGACGGCCGGCTTGTCTGTCCGTTTCATGGATTCGAGTACCAGGCCGATGGCCAGTGCGTGGCCACTCCCTTCGGACCCCCACCGAAGGCGGCGCGGTTGCGAACATTTGAGACCCGGGAAATCGCCGGTCTGATCTTCGCCTGGTGGGGTATCGGGGGACGACCGCCGCAATGGCACCTGCCCGATGAGGAACCGGACCAAGCGGGCTGGAGCAGCCTTCATATCTGGACCTCCCGCTTTCCCGGCCATCCCCAGGAGACAACCGAGAATTCGGTGGACCTGACCCACCTTCAGCATGTCCATGGCTACGACAGCGTGACTCGCGTCGAGCCGGTTTCGGTGGACGGGGCCCATTTCCGGAGCCGCTTTGACTTTGGGCGGACTCGGAGAGTGGCCAAAGTCGCCAAACTGAAGCTCGACGTCGCCGCCAACACTCTCATCTATGGGCTGGGGTACTCCTTTGTGGAAGTGCGCGAGCGCACCATTGGCCTGGACACGCGTCTCTGGATTCTGGCGACCCCCGTCGACGGTGAGCTGATTGATCTGTCGGTGGTGTCGCAGACGGGAGAACTTCGCAAACCGGGTCGCAAGATTGCCGGATTGGGATTTCTTCCTGTGAGGCTGCGGGCTCCCATCATCAACAAGGTCATGGCCGCTTTCGAAAAACAAGACGTCCTCCAAGACATTCCGATCTGGAGCAACAAGCAGTACCGGTCTCGCCCCCGCCTATCGCGTGCCGACGGTGAGATCATGCAGTTCCGCTCCTACTGCGCCCAGTTCTATCCCGACCCGGCGACCAGCGACAGCTAGGGATAGCAGGCAATGGCAAAGGGCATGGCAAAGGGCGAGGCGCTAGCCGCCAAAATCTCTTCTGCTCGGCGGTGCTGGATCAGACGGGCAGTTCGTGGCGCTTCCCGGCGACCCGGAACTTGAGCTTCTTGTTGGGCGACATCGACGGGAACGGGCTGATCTTGAGCTTGTACTTCTTGGGAGCAATCTCCAGCTCGTAGTAATGCACCATCATCAGCAGGTTGATCGCCAACTGAAGCTCCGTCCACCGGATGCCCAGGCAGGTGTGCGTGCCCAGCCCGTAGGGGGCGTAGGTGGAGCCGATGTGCTCCTTGCGCGGTGCCTCGTAGCGGCCGATGTCGAATGTGAAGGGATCGGGGAAATGATCGCTCATGTAGTGCGTCGCCGTCTGGGCTATGAAGACCCGGGCCCCTTCCGGCAGTTCGTAGCCTTCAACCACGCACTTGTTCATCACATTCCGCACCGACATCGGGACGATGGGGTACATGCGCAGGCACTCCATGATGAAGCGGCGAGTGACGTCGATCGCCGGGCCGGTGAGCGTTTCGCGGTCCGGGTCGCCGTCGACGAACAGGGCATCGGCCTCGTCGCGGATCTTTTCGAGGTACTCCGGCTGCGACAGCATGGCGTAGGCAATGAAGGAAAGTTGATCGCCCACGTACATGCTGGCAATCAACGGTGCCGAGAGCACGAATCGCAGGTTCGACTCGGGGAGGAACTGCCGATCGCTGGCGTGCATATTCAACAGTTCGTCGGCAAGATCCCGAGGACATCCCGCACGCTGGGCGGGCGTGTGGACCTGCAAAACCCGATCAACCACGTCGTCGATGAGCTTCGCCCGGCGCCTCATCGAGGGAGTGTGCAGCATGAACTTGGGAAGCGTCTTGGCCAGGTGCGTCTTGAGCGCCCGCTCCTTGAACTTGTGCATATCGTCGGATACGTCATTCGAGTCAATGCCGATGGTCAGCGGTGACAGCTCCGAGTTGATCAGATTCCGGCACATGGTCACCGCAGTGCCCGCTTCACCAATATTCCAAGTCGCCAGGTTCTCCCGTGCCTTGGCAAAGACCATGTCGAGCTGTTCTTCCAGCCTCCCGCGGGCATAGCCCGGCTGAATGGACTTCCGATACCGGAAGTGATCAGCACCGTCGAGAGCGGGCAGTAGTCCCACCCCGCCGTAGACCTTCTCGAAGTCCTCCAGATAGTCCCTGGCTCGCAGGTGCATGCGGCCATGACGGTGTACCCAGTGATTCGTCTCGGGCCCGGCCAAAAAGATCATGCGACCCTGGAATGGCACCTTGACGTCGAATACCGGCCCGTACTCCTTGTGAAGTTCTGCCATGAAGGCGGGCACGTTGCCCTTGCGGAGGTGCTTGCTGCGCATCACCTTGCGCAGCTTTAGCCGGGGAATCGCCCTGGTCAGGGCAGTTCGATGGAACAGCGATCCGGCAATGTTCTCGTTGACCGCATCGGCGATTGAACGTCCGATCAGGTCCATCTTGCAGATTTGCTCGACGCGGGCTTCCGACTCCTCGTCGAGTTCGAAGATGTAGCGCAAGACGTCACAGGTGTCGATGAGGCAGATGATGATGACGTCTCTGGGGCCGGGAATCTCGTTGTTGAAAATCGCCTGGCTGATCCGGGTCTTCACGAACTCGACGGCAGTGCCCACTTCGGAACTGGTGTGGAATCCCGACTTCCAGGCTCCTTGAGCCAACGACCAGAAATCCCCTTCGTGATGTTGCAGGATCTTCAGGTCAACTAAGCGCGCCAGTGTCGCATCGATGATCGAATCCGCCTTTGGAGCGAGCCGCTCTATCCAATACTGGGCGTTGCGCTGAACCGGCTCCTTGACAATCTCGGAGAGAACCGGGTCGAGACAAGGGTCACCCGTCCTGGTCTGATCCAGGAGGATCAAGGACTTCATATCGGTGTCGATGCGATAGATGAGCGACAGCTCGGCGAGCGCCGCCCCCACGATGGCGCAGTTCAAGTTCCAACCGGGAACCTGGCGAAAGTAGCCGCTCTCCTCGTTCAGAAGCGTCAGGACAAGCTCGTCGAGCAGCGTCATCTGGGTAGCTGTCGCATCATTTTCGGTAATCGTCATGAACGCTTTTCCGCCTCTCCCGCGGTAGGGACTCTAACCATTGGCACTTTTCACAACCACAACTCAGCCCTTTTCCCAAGGCTCTGGCCGCGCCCGATGCTCCCTCCGTTTTCTAACCGGAGCGGGCACGAGGGTAGCGTTTTCCGAGCAGTGCGACGATCGAGGGGTGGATATGAGCACGCAGCAATCAGAGACAGCCGGCGGCAATGGAGAGCGGGACCTGCGAATCGCCATCATCGGAGCCGGACCCGGCGGCTTGTGTGCCGCCATCCGGCTCCGCCAGTCGGGATTTGAGAACTTCACCGTGCTGGAGAAGGGCAGCGGTGTGGGCGGCACCTGGTACCACAACCGCTATCCCGGCTGCGCATGCGACATCCAGTCGGAACTCTACTCGTTCTCCTTCGAAGTGAACACCGATTGGACCCGTCCGTATGCCCGCCAGCCCGAGATCTTGCGCTACATGGAGCACTGCGCTGAGAAGTATGGGGTGCTCCCCCACTGTCGCTTCAACGATGCCGTGACCTCGGCCCGGTGGGACGAGGACAGCGCCACTTGGACGCTGACCACCGAGTCGGGCGCCAAAGTGACTGCCGACGTGGTTATCAGCGCGCTGGGCATGTTCAACGACGTTCCCCTGCCCCAGATCAAAGGCTTGGGTTCCTTCGAGGGCAAGACCATCCACTCGGCCCGGTGGGACTGGGACCACGATCTGGCCGGTGAGACCGTCGGCGTCATTGGCTCAGCGGCCAGCGCCGTGCAGCTAGTGCCCGAGATCGCCCTGGAGGTGGGCCAGCTCTACGTGTTCCAGCGCACTGCCAACTGGGTGCTGCCCAAGGAAGACGACCCTTATACCCCCGAGGAAATGGCCGCCCGACAGGCCGATCCCAGCATCGTGGTGGCCCGCCGCGACGAGCTATTCGAGCAGGTGGACACCGGGATGGCCTTCAAAGACCCCAAGCGGCAGGCTGAGATGGAAGCCATCGGCCGGCAAGCCCTAGAGGCGGTGACCGACACCGAGCTACGGGCCAAGCTCACCCCCACCCACATGTGGGGCTGCAAGCGGCCGCTGTTCCACAACGAGTACTTCACCACCTACAACCGCTCCAACGTGGAGCTGGTGACCGACGCCATCGAGCGGATCACCCCCAAGGGGGTTCTCACCGTCAACGGCACCGAGCGGGTGATGGACACCATGGTGCTGGCCACCGGGTTTTCCACCACGAAGTACCTGTCGGCCATCGAGGTGATCGGCCGGGGTGGGCTGCATATCAACGATGCCTGGGACGACGGCGCCACCGCCTACATGGGCATCACCACCGCGGGGTTCCCCAACCTGTTCATGCTGTACGGCCCCAACACCAACAATGGCTCGATCATCACCATGATCGAGTACCAGGTTGACTACGCCCTGGCCCACATCCAGCGTCTGGCCGAGCAGCGCCTGGCCTGGGTGGACGTCAAGGCCGAACCCATGGCCGACTACAACCAGTGGGTGCAAGAGGGCATCTCCGAAATCAGACCCTGGAACGCCAGCTGCAACGGCTACTACCGCAGCCCCAGCGGCCGAATCGTCACCCAGTGGCCCCACAACATGACCACCTTCAAAGACCAGACCGCCGCCATCGACGACGACGCCTACGAGGTGGCCTCTTTGCCCGCGGACTGAATTCGACCCCGTAGGCAAGAAACACCCGGATCGGCAGGAGGCGACGGCAATGAGCGGAAGGTTGGAAGGAAAGGTGGCGCTCATTACCGGCAGCGCCCGGGGCCAAGGTGAGGCCGAGGCCCGCCGGTTCGTGGCCGAGGGGGCCAGAGTGGCCATCACCGACCTGCGGGACGTGCTCGGTGAGCAGCTGGCTGCCGAACTGGGCCCCGACGCCTTCTATCAGCAACTCGACGTCACCCGGGAGGACGACTGGGATACCGCAGTAGCCGTCACCGTGGAGCGGTTCGGCAAGTTGGACATCTTGGTAAACAACGCCGGTATCGGCGCTTTCGGCACGCTGGAGGGTCTAGACCTGAAGACCCACCACGAGATGATCGACATCAACCTCCACGGCGTGTACCTGGGGATGCGGGCGGCCAAGGCCGCTCTGGTAGCCACCGGCAACGGTGCCATTGTGAACATCTCCTCCATCGACGGCATCGTGGGCGTGCTGGGCATGACCAGCTACTCCGGCAGCAAGTTCGCAGTCACGGGCATGACCCGCTCAGCGGCCATCGAACTGGGGCCGCTGGGGGTGCGGGTCAACTCCATCCACCCCGGGGTGATCAACAGCCCGATGGTGCAGGAGGCACCGCCCGAGACCCGGGCCCGCCTCGACCGGCTCATGGACATGCAGCCCATCAAACGCATGGGCGAGCCCGAAGAGATCGCCTCGCTGGCTCTGTTCTTGGCCAGCGACGAGGCCAGCTATATCACCGGCGCGCAGTTCGTGATCGACGGCGGGCACCTGGCCGGTCCGTGGCGGGAGTCGTTCGAGGAATAGGCAAGGACACCGCCATGACCGACACCCTTCCTGCGTTCGACCCCCACAATCCTGAGTACTTCGAGACCGGCCTGCCCTTCGACCGCTTGGCCGAGCTTCGCCAGCAGGGGCCGGTGGCCAAGACCCCGCTGGGCTACTACCTGACCCGTCGCCAAGAGGCCGACGAACTGCTGTATGCGGTAGACACCTACGGCTCCGATATGACGCCGGGCACCGGGCTCGGTGGCGTGGAGGAAGTGCCCCAAGAGCAGCTTTTCCTTCCTGAGATCGACGAGCCGGTCCACGGGCAGATCCGCCGGCTGTACAACTCGGCGCTGGGGCCCCACCGCACCATGAGAATCCAACCGTTCGTGCGGGAGACCTGCGAGCGGCTGCTTGACGCCCTGTCTGGCGAGGACCCTGCCGACCTGCACGCCGACTACGCCGTGCCCATCCCCTGCGAGGTGATCGCCCACATCATCGGCCTGCCCGAAGACGGGGCCGACAACCTGAAGGTGTGGTCGTCGGACGGCTCGGTGATGTTCCGGGCGGTGTGCCCCCAGTACGCCCCCGACGGCCCGCCCATCACCGGCTACCTGAAGGACTTGGTGGCCCAGGAGCGCCTGGCCGACGAGCCCAGCTCGCACACTTACAAAGTGTTCTTGGACGCCGAATTCGAAGGCGAGCCTCTCAGCGACACGGTGATCGCCCATCAGCTTCAGACCATGGTGCTGGGCGGGGTACACACCACGAGGGGACTGTTAGCCCACTCCATGCACCGGCTCATTGTCGAGCCCGAAACGTTTGCTGCCTTAGAAGCCGACCGGGAGCTAATCCCGATATTCGTCGAAGAATCTCTGCGCCATGATTCGCCCGCCCCCCGAGTAGCCCGGCGGTGCCTGAAGGACACCCACTTGGGCGGGGTGGACATGAAGCAAGGCGACTGGGTGGAGGTGGGCTTGGCGTCGGCCAATCGGGACGAGGAGCAGTACGACGACCCTGAAGACTTCCGGCTCGACCGACCCGACCCCCTCAACCACGTGGCCTTCGGCGCCGGCGCCCACGTCTGCCCCGGGGCCAGCCTGGCCCGCCTCGAAGGAGTCACCGCCATCGAGACCCTGCTCGAAAAAGTGTCCGCCCTAACCCCCGTGGCGGGCTTCGAGTACCCACCGCTCCCCGCCAACCTCGCCTACAGCGACCTCCCCGCCCACATCACCTGGCGCTAGATTTCGACGTACATTCCAATACGCTTCTATAGACGGTCGCTAAAGCATGCTGTATATTGTGATGTATGTCAGCAGTGCGTACCCAGGTGTACTTGAGGCAGGAGCAGCGGATGAGGATTGATGAGCTGGCTCAGGCCGAAGGGGTCACTATGGCCGAGGTGATTCGCAGCGCGGTGGATGCCTATTTGGCATCTGAAGTGCCTGAGGCGGGGGATGCGCTTTCGGCCACCTTTGGTGTGCTTCCCGCTGCATCGGCTCCAGACAGGGACGAGTGGGCTAGTGGCTGATGTCTTGGTGGACACCGACATCTTCATTGACCACCTGCGAGGGGCATCGGAGCTTCGCCCCGGCCGCCATCGCCTTAGCCCTGATTGTTCATGAGAATTGGGTTGAGTCTGTTTTTGGGGTGTTGGGTGCGGG
>JAPOVT010000010.1 GCA_026708015.1 bacterium | reverse complement strand
GGCCCCCGTCAATTCCTTTGAGTTTTAGCCTTGCGGCCGTACTCCCCAGGCGGGATGCTTATTGCGTTAGCTGCGTCACAGAGGGGGTCGATACCCCCCACGACTAGCATCCATCGTTTACGGCGTGGACTACCCGGGTATCTAATCCGGTTCGCTCCCCACGCTTTCGCGTCTCAGCGTCAGGACTAAGCCAGGAAGCCGCCTTCGCCACTGGTGTTCCTTCCGATATCTACGCATTCCACCACTACACCGGAAGTTCCACTTCCCTCTCCCAGCCTCAAGACCGGCGGTTTTGTACGGCGTGACAAGGTTGGGCCTTGACATTTCACGAACAACCTACCGGTCCGCCTACACGCGCTTTACGCCCAGTAATTCCGGATAACGCTCGCCACCTACGTATTGCCGCGGCTGCTGGCACGTAGTTGGCCGTGGCTTATTCCCGGGCTACTGTCAGTTTCATCACCCGGAAAAGGGCTTTACGACCCGAAGGCCTTCTTCGCCCACGCGGCGTTGCTGCGTCAGGGTTGCCCCCATTGCGCAATATTCCTTCATGCTAAACCCCGTAGGGCTCTGGACCATGTTTCAGTCCCAGTGTGGCTGATCATCCTCTCAGACCAGCTACCGATCATCGCCTTGGTGAGCCATTACCCCACCAACAAGCTAATCGGCCGCAGGCCCCTCTCTCGGCGATAAATCTTTCATCCACCGGACGCATCCGGAGGATCTTATGCGGTATTGTCCCCGGTTTCCCGGGGTTATCCCCCACCAAGAGGCAGGTCACCTACGTGTTACTCACCCAGATGCCACCGTCGTGACGGCCGAAGCCGTCCGTACCGTTCGACTCGCATTGATAAGGCACGCCGCCAGCGTTAATCCTGAGCCAGGATCAAACTCTCCCTAACAATCGACCGGCTTTCCGAAGAAGCTCCGGCCGATGAATAGCGAATGAGAATTTGTCTCGCTCTCTAACTCGGTAAAAGACCGATTCAACGGAAGTCACGGGCACTTCTACCCGCACTCCTCTCGACCACTCTTCAGTTGTTAAGGTTCAAAACGCAACACCTTGCGGTGTTGCGCTACTAACGGATATTGAGAGTAAATCACCTGAATTATACACACTAGATCGGCGTCTGGGTGCAGATACGCCAGTTGCCGAGTATGCGAATTGCCGGAGCCAGCGCGGGCGCGAGGCACAAGAATCGCGGGGCCGCCAGACTGATACAATCTGCCCCACCATCGCGGTGCCGCCCACCGCGTCAGCCAGTGAAGTAGCCAGGTTTTGAGATCGGGAGGGACCATGAAGCTTTCAGGCAGGATCATAAAGTCGGCCGAGATGCTCGGCGCTCTGGATGAAGTATCGGCCCACTGCGACATACCCTGCGGAATATACGATCCGCACCTGGCGCAGCTCGCGGCGCACACCGTTATCCGGATGATCGACCTCATAGAGGAGCAGGTGCCGCCGGGAGACGACGCAACGCCTGAGCAGATTCGCGACTACACGCACGGCATCGCGCGCTACATGCTGGTGAAGGAAGAGCACGCCGAGCTGTGCAAGCACGAGATTCGCATCATGTGGGGCGACTACATCAAGCCCGACATGGTCGAGGAGCACCCGGAAGTTCACGCGATCGTATGGGAAATCATGCGACTCGGCTCGATCGCCAAGCAGGACATCGACATCGAGCACGCCGAGGAGCTGCTGGACAACGTGCACAAGTTCGCGGAGATCTTCTGGGCGACCAAGGAGGTCGCAACCAAGAAGGTCAAGTCGGCGTGGCCCAGCGGGCACGAGGTGGTGCTGCCCGACCTCTAGTAGGACGGGCGATTCGTGCTCCCGTTCGCGGTCTACCGGGTGACGGGGCAGAGCATGGCCCCGGGCATCGGGGAGTCGGACTACGTACTGGTTAACAAGCTCAGCTACCTGCTGGGCGAGCCGCGCAGCGGCGACGTGGTCGTGGTCAAACATCCGCGCACGGGGAGGCTCATAGTCAAGCGGGTCGCCGAGGTGGAGCAGGGCCGCTATGTTCTCAGAGGGGACAACGAGAAGGCCAGCAGCGACAGCCGCGGATTCGGAGCCGTGACGCGCAAGATGCTGGTGGGCAAGGTCTGGAAGGTCTTCCGCGGCGGTTGAGTCTGGGGCGTTGCCCCGCCAGTCCTAGTTGCGATCGATGAGGGAGGGCGGTTCGCGAACCGCCCCTACGTGCTCTCGTCGAAGACGTCGGAACTCATC
>JAPOVT010000009.1 GCA_026708015.1 bacterium | reverse complement strand
TGCTCAACACCTGCTGCATCCGCGAGAACGCCGACAACAAGCTCTACGGCCAGCTCGGCCACCTCAAACGGCTCAAGCAGGAGCGCCCCGACATGCAGATCGCGGTGGCCGGCTGTCTGGCCCAGAAAGACCGGGATCTGATCCAGGAGCGGGCCGACCACGTGGACGTGGTGTTCGGCACCCACAACGTACACAGGGCCGCGGAACTGATCGGAGCCGCGGCCGACGGGCCCATCGTGGAAATCCTGGAAGCGGCGGTCGAGGACGACCGAGACAGCTTCCCCTCCGCTTTGCCGGTGCGCCGCGACGCCCCCTACGCGGCGTGGATGACCATCCAGGTGGGCTGCGACAACTCGTGCGCCTTTTGCATCGTGCCAGCGGTGCGGGGCGCCGAGATCAGCCGTCCCCTGGAGCTGCTGGTGGACGAGGCCGTTGGGCTTGTCGAGGGCGGGGTCACCGAGATCACTCTGCTGGGCCAGAACGTGAACTCCTACGGCCGCGATCTCCAGCGCGGCCGCCGCCAGGCAGGGGAGCGGGTATCGCTGCGCCCGCTGTTTGCCGACCTGCTCCGGGCCGTGGGCGCGGTGGACGGCATCGAGCGGATCCGCTTCACCAGTCCCCATCCCAAAGACCTGAGGCCCGAGACCATCGAGGCCATGGCCGAGGTGCCCGCGGTGTGCGAGCACCTGCACCTGCCTCTGCAATCGGGCAGCGACCGGGTGTTGGCCGCCATGCACCGGGGCTACACCGCCGAGCGGTACCTGGATCGGCTGCGGGTCGCCCGGGAAGCGGTAAGCGACCTGGCCGTGTCCACCGACATCATCGTGGGCTTTCCCGGAGAGACCGAGGACGACTTCGAGCAGACGCTGCTGGTGGCCGCCGAGGCGGAGTACGACTCGGCGTTCACCTTCGTGTTCTCGCCCCGCCCGGGCACTGAGGCGGCCGAGATGGCCGACCAGTATTGCGACCCCGACGAGGTGCGGGACCGCTTCGAACGGCTCCGGGCGGTGGTGGAGCGCTCCAGCCGACGGGGGAACCAGGCCCGGGTCGGGCGCTGCGAGGAAGTCGTGGTGGAAGGTCCGTCCAAGAAAGACCCGGGCCTGCTCACCGGGCGCACCCGCCAGAACCGCCTGGTGCATTTCCCCTCGTTGCAGAAACTGAAGCCGGGAACCTTCGCCAAAGTAGACGTGACCGCGGCGGGCGCCCACCACCTGCGGGGCGAGCTGGCCGAGGTCACCGCGCCTCCCCGGTGGCGCACCCGGATCCCGGTGGCTGCGCTCTGAGCAGCTCCCCACCCTCCGATGCCGTCGGCGCGCCTGGCCCGCTGGCCATCGTCGGGGTCACCGCTACCGGCAAATCGGCGGTGGCGATGGCCATTGCCCGCCGACTGGGAAATGCCGAGATCATCTCGGTGGACTCCATGCAGGTGTACCGGGAGATGGACATCGGCACCGACAAGCCCTCCGCCGCGGTGCGAGCCGAGGTGCCTCACCACCTCGTCGACGTGGCCGACCCCTCAGAGGACTACTCCCTGACCATGTTCCAAGCCGCCGCCCGCCAGGCCCGGGCTGATATCGCAACCAGAGGCCGCACCGCGGTGCTGGTAGGGGGCACTGGGCTCTACCACCGGGCGGTGATCGACGACTTGGAGATACCGGGCCGCTATCCGGAGACGGTGGTCGCCCTAGAAGAGGAGCCCGACACCGAGGTCCTGCACCGTCGCTTGGGTGAGCTCGACCCGCTGGCCGCCTCCCGCATGGAGCCCACCAACCGCCGGCGAATTCTTCGGGCCTTGGAGGTGACGGTGGGCAGCGGGCGCCCGTTTTCCTCCTACGGGCCGGGGCTGGGCGAGTATCCGCCCTGCAACATCGCTCAGATCGGCCTGTCGCTGTCACGTGCCGAGATCGACCACCGCATCGAACAGCGCTACCACGAGCAGATGGAAGCCGGTTTCCTAGCAGAGGTGGAGGCGCTGGCCGACCGCCAGCCGCCGCTGTCGCGCACCGCATCTCAGGCCCTGGGCTACAAAGAGCTCATGGCTCATCTCGACGGCGAGATGTCTGTGGACGAGGCCGTGGCGCTGGCTGTTGCTCGCACCCGTAAATTCGCCCGCCGCCAAGAGCGCTGGTTCCGGCGAGATCCCCGCATTGTCTGGCTCAGCGCCGAGGACGACGTCGAGGCACTGGTCGAGGAGGCTTTGTTTCGCATGACCCAGCATGAGTTCCCAGGCTGAGACTGAAATAGTGCGCGGCGCAGGGCACAGAACTTGCCAGACTGGAGCGATGCAGCTGACCAAGCACCACGGCTTGGGAAACGACTTTTTGATCGCTTTGGCCGACGCGCTGCCCGCCGGCACCCCGGCGATGGCCGAGTCGGTGTGCCATCGCACCCGCGGAGTGGGCGCCGACGGGCTCATCTTCGGCCTGCCCGGCGATGCCGGCGCGGGCACCGATGTGACGATGGTGCTGTTCAACGCCGACGGGGCCCGGGCCGAGATGAGCGGCAACGGCATCCGCTGTTTGGCGCAGGCGTTCGTCCAACACGACAACCGCGGCACTAACCGGGAGCTGTCTATCGGCACCGACGCCGGCATTCGAACCGTGAGCGTTGAATCCACCGCCGATCCCACCGTGGTCCAGGCTCGAGTGGACATGGGGCCGATCGGTGCAGGACCCAACCTGGAAGACGGAGAGGTCGCCCACTACCTCCGCATTCACGGCTTCGCCGACCACTTCTTCACCGCTGACGTGGGCAACCCCCATCTGGTGGTGGGAGTCAACGATGTGCAGCCGATCGACGTGGCCCGGAACGGGTCGGAGCTATCCCGTTTGGCCGGTGGGATCAACGTGGAGTTCATCAGCGCCAACTTCTCTGGAATCGACATGCGGGTGTGGGAACGGGGGGTCGGAGTGACCGAGGCGTGCGGGACCGGTGCGTGCGCCGCCGCCCAGGCGGCCCACCACTGGGGGCTGGTCGGCCCGGTGGTCTCGGTGTCGATGCCCGGCGGCGATGTGGTGGTGAATCTGGGCGACACCGCTTTGCTGGCCGGGCCATCCCAATACATCGCGACGGTGGACTATGGCTGACAGCGAGACCCACCGGGGCGGATTCGGCACCCACGGCGGGGAGTCCGGGGCGTTCATCGAGCGGGCCTTCCGGGAGAAGATCGTGCTGGTGGGCGTCACCCTCGCGGGCGGCGATCCGGCCGGCACCGACGCCGATTTGGACGAACTGGCCCAGCTCATCGACACCGCAGGCGCAGATGAGGTGGGCCGGCTGGCCCAGCGCCGCAGCGCGCCCGATCCGTCCACCTACATCGGCCGGGGCAAGGTCGACGAGATATTGGCGGTGTGCGAGCAAGCCGACGCCGACACCGTGGTGTTCGACGACGAACTGAGCCCGGCCCAGCAGTTCAACCTGGAGAAGATCCTCGGCCGCACCGCTATCGACCGCACCGCGGTGATCCTGGACATCTTCGCCCAGAACGCCAGCAGCCAGGAGGGCCAGGCCCAGGTTGAGCTGGCCCAGCTCCGCTACCGGCTGCCCCGGTTGCGCCGAGGCCGGGGATTCAGCCAGCAGGCCGGCGGGATCGGCACTCGGGGTCCGGGCGAGACCCAGTTGGAGGTGGACCGCCGGCGAATCCAGCGGCGCATCCACAAGCTGGAGGCCCAGCTGCGCGACATCGCCAAGAACCGCACCGTGCAGAGCCGCAGCCGCCGTCGCTCGGCCCAGAGCGCGGTGGCCATCGTCGGCTACACCAACGCGGGCAAGTCCCGCCTGCTCAACCTGCTCACCGACTCGGGCGTTCTGGTGCAGAACCGGCTGTTTGCCACCCTCGACGCGGCCACCCGCCGCCTCGAGCTGCCCGGAGGGGAGCGGGTGCTGCTCACCGACACCGTCGGGTTCATCCAAAAGCTGCCCCACCAGCTAGTGGAGGCGTTTCGATCCACTCTCGACGTGGTGGCCGAGGCCGACTTACTGCTGCACGTGGTGGACGCCGCCGGTCCCAACCCCGACGCCCACATCGCCGCCGTGCGCCAAGTGCTGAAGGAAATCGGCGCCGGGGCGGTGCCCGAGTTGCTGGTGTACAACAAGTGCGACCTATTGGCCGGTCGCGACATCCCGCTGGGCGCCAACAAGGACGCCGTGGTGGTGTCGGCCGCCACCGGCGAGGGAACCGACAAGCTGCTGGCCGCCATGGCCGACGAGCTGCGCTCCAGCGCGTTGATCGTCGAGCTTCACGTTCCCTATGCCCGGGGCGAGGTGCTGGCTGCCGTGCAGCGGGCTGGCCACGTGCTGGCCACCGACACCGACGAACACGGCTACCGGGTACAGGCCCGCCTGGATGAGGCGTCGGCTTCACGACTTTCTGAGTGGGTGATCGAGTGACGCCGCTGCGACTGCGACCGCACCAGGTGGAATGCCGGCTCTCGGAGTGGGTAGTGGGGTAGTGGACGGCTTCGTTCCCCCGCCCTATCCCTACGACCGCCTCGACGAGTTGCGGGCGGTGGCCGACCGCTTCGACGGCGGCTGCGTCGACCTGTCGGTGGGGGCGCCGTCTGATCCGCCTCCCCCAGAGGTGGTGGCCGCCTTGTCGACCTCCAACGCCGAGCGGGGCTACCCGGCGTCTGTCGGCTCGCCCGCCTACCTGGACGCTGCGCTGGGCTGGCTGACCCGCCGGTTCGGCATAGACACCGGCGAAGCGGCGGTGGCGGCCTGCGTGGGGACCAAGGAGTTCGTGGCCTCGGTTCCCCACTACCTGCGGCTGCGGGACCCAAGCCGCGACACCGTGCTGTACCCCGCGATCTCCTATCCCACCTATGCCATGGGCGCGATTTTGGCCGGGCGCCGGGCAGTCCCGGTGGCCGTGGACCACCAGTGGTGCCTCGAACTCGATTCGATAGACCCCGACGATGCCGCCCGCGCCCTGTGCCTTTGGGTCAACACGCCGGGCAATCCCGCCGGAGGACTCGAAGATCTGGCCGCCATCGCCCAGTGGGGCCGAGCCAGCGGCGTGCCGGTGTTCAGCGACGAGTGCTATATCGAGTTCACCTGGGGAGCCGAAGCCGGTGCCAGCATCCTGCACCACGGCGCCCAGGGAGTGATGGCGGTCCACTCTTTGTCCAAGCGGTCGAACATGGCCGGGATCAGGGCTGGTTTCTACGCTGGCGACCCCGATCTGGTTGGCTTCTTGTCGGAGGTTCGCAAGCACGCTGGCATGATGATTCCCGCTCCGGCGCAGGCTGCCGCCGTGGCCGCATTCAACGACGACGCCCATGTCGACGCCCAGCGGGCCGTCTACACCTCTCGGCTGAACCGCCTGCGGGAGGTCTTCTCGAACTATGACCCCGAGGTGGCCCTGCCCGGCGGGGGGCTTTATTTGTGGGCCGCGTCAACCGACGGCGACGGCTGGGCGCTGGCCCGCCGGGTAGCTGAGGAAATGGGGGCGCTGGCCAGCCCCGGGGAGTTCTACGGTCCATCGGGCCAGGGCCACATCCGAGTGGCCGCCGTGGCCCCCGACACCCGAATCGACCTGCTTGAACAGCGTATGGCCGCCCGGCGCGGCGATACCGTGAGGAAGTGAGCAATAGCATGAGCGATCTGCAAAACCGGATTGAGGCGCTGTGGGCCGACCGGACACCGATCACCGAGGGCGACGCTGAGGCCCGAGCTGCGGTGACCGAGGCCATCGGCCTGCTCGATGCCGGCGAGGCCCGGGTGGCCGAGGTGAACGGCGACGGCGAGGTGGTGGTGAACCAATGGCTCAAGCAGGCCATCCTGCTGCTGTTCTCCATGGCCGAGATGGAGACCATGGAGCTGGGCCCGTTCGAGTACGCCGACAAGATCCCCCTCAAGACCGACTATCAGGCCGCCGGGGTCCGGGTGGTGCCCGGGGCGTCGGCCCGCTGGGGTTCGTTCTTGGACCGGGGCGTAATCATGATGCCCAGCTACGTGAACATCGGTGCCCGAGTGGGGGCCAACACCATGGTCGACACCTGGGCCACCGTGGGATCGTGCGCTCAGATCGGGGCCAACGTCCACCTGTCAGGCGGCGTGGGGATCGGCGGGGTTTTGGAGCCGCCGCAGGCCGCCCCGGTCATGGTGGGCGACGACTGCCTGATCGGCAGCCGCTGCATCGTGGCCGACGGCGCCCGGGTGGGCGACGGCGTGGTGCTGGGGGCGGGCTGCGTGCTTACCGGCTCGATCCCGGTCATCGATGCCGCCACCGGCGAGGAATTGGGCCGAGGAGCGGTGCCCGACTGGTGTGTGGCGGTGTCGGCCACCCGGTCTCGCACCTTCGACGGGGGGACGTTCGGAATGCCCTGCGTGCTGGTGATCAAGCATCTGGAGGCCGGCGAGCGCCACGACAAGGCCCAGTTGAATGCCGTACTACGCGACCATGGAGCGGCCACATAGCCATGACTTATCCACAGGCTGGCCTCTTTTATGGGTCCGCGGCTTCCCACACGGCGAAATTCGTTTCTGGGGCAGGCCATGGGCGCTGATCTGCTGGCCAAGGCGGCCGAGCTGATCGACGTCGCCTCGGTGTCCTACCACGAGGGCGAAATCGCCGATCTCATTGAGGAGAGGCTGAGCGCCGTGCCCGGTCTCGCCGTGGACCGCGTGGGCGACAACGTGGTGGCCCGGACCGATTTGAGCCGACCTCTGCGGGTGCTGATCGGTGGCCACAGCGACACCGTGCCCCCCAACGACAACGCGGTCGCCCGCATCGAGGGCGACGTGTTGTGGGGCCTGGGTGCCGCCGACATGAAATCGGCGCTGGCGGTGATGCTGGAGCTGGCTGCCGAGGTGGCCAAGCCAGCGGTGGATGTGACGTGGCTGTTCTACGCCCGAGAGGAGGTCCGCGTCGCCGACAGCGGACTGCGGGAGCTTTTCGATGTCCGCCCCGACCTGCTGGCCGCCGACGTGGCCCTTCTGGGCGAGCCCACCGGGGGAGCGGTGGAGGCCGGCTGCCAGGGTTCCATGCGGGCGGTGGTTTCGCTGGCCGGCGCCCGGGCCCACACCGCCCGGCCCTGGATGGGGGTCAATGCCATCCACCGGCTGGGATCGGTGCTCAGGCTGGCCGAGGAATACGAGCCCCGCACGCCGATGATCGACGGCTGCCAGTACCGGGAGTCGCTTCAGGCGGTGGCGGTGGAGGGCGGTGTGGCCGGCAACGTGGTGCCCGACCGGGCCCAGGTAACCCTGGGCTATCGCTACGCCCCCGACCGCGGTCCCGCCGAGGCCGAGGACATTCTGCGAGAGATGGTGGCGCCCGTGCTGGGCGACGACGATCGCTTTGAGGTAACCGAGCACGCGCCGGCTGCCCCGCCGGGTTTGGGCCACCCGGTGCTGCAACGGCTCATCGCCGACAACGAATTGGAGATCAAGGCCAAGCTGGGATGGACCGACGTGGCTTTTTTTGCCGAACGGGGCATACCCGCGGCCAACTTCGGGCCGGGAGAATCGACCTTGGCCCACACCGCCGAGGAGCGGGTTGACCGGGCCGCGCTGGAGGTCTACCACCGCGCCCTGCAAGGGGTACTCACCGCCGGGTGAAATACCGGCTTGGAATTTGCAAACGGCCAGCTAGACAGCCGTATTCAGGGCAACTGTCACCCCGGTCTGGACAATGGACGCATGGCTTTACCCATGTGTGAACAACCTCCGGTCCGACCCGCCTTGACCCTGGTCTCTGGCTGTCCGACGCCTCGGCATCGCCCTCCGGCCGTGGTGCGGCTGCCCGCTTCGGTGTACTGGTTCCGAAGAGCGCTGGCCGTGTCCGTCCTGTTTCTCGTGCTGTGGGCCAGTGCATTCCTCGCTGGCAAGCTCCAATGGTCGCTATCCCCTGAAGGGCCGGCCGCAGGGCTGCCCCAGTCAGAACCGGCTTACGTGATCGTGGACGACACCGCTCTGCGGGTCAGCTCCGGCGGCCGCTAGCCACACGGGGGCGGTCAATGGGCGAGGTAGCGCAGAAACAGGGTGTGGTCTTGGGCCAGCACTCGATCCAGGCGAAGCTGCTGGAGCCGGGCCGGCGCGCCCTTGGCCATCCTCGAGGAGTCGCCGCCGGCCAGTGTCGGCGAGATCGTCCAGCACACTTCGTCCAAGAGCCCCGCGGCCAACAGCTGCCCGTTGAGAGTGGGCCCGCCTTCGGCCAGCACCACAAAGGCGCCCAACTGGCCGATCCGGGCCATCGCCGCGGTCAGGTCCACCCGGTCGGCGCCCATGCGGTGGACCTCGGCCACCACCTCGGCCTGGGCCAGCCGGTCGGCGGGCGGCTCGGTCACGGTGAACAGCAGCGGCGGCGGGCTGTCGCCGAAAACCGGGGCGGTGAAGTCCAAGTCCAGCGAGCGGCTCACCACGGCCAAGCGGGGACGGGGCGCCTGGTTGCGGGTCGCTCGGTCAGCGGCCGCGTCCGGGCTGGATTTTGGCGGTCCGTAGTCCTCGCGCCGCACCGTCTCGGCGGCCACCACCACCACATCGGCCACCGACCGGATGGCCGCGAACACCCGCCGGTCCACGGGGCTCGACAGGCCTGCCGACACGCCGTCGGCCGACGTGGCGCCGTCGGCCGAGGTGACCATGTTCAGCATCAGCCACGGGCGGTCGGCATGGGGGACGCGGCGGTCGGACGCATAGAGTGCGACCGGGTCGATGTCGGAGTCGAACCGAGGAAACAGCTGATCCATGTGCTGTCGAAGGTAGCAGGCAGATCAGTTCGCCACGTCTTGAGAAATTCACCTGAAATCCACAGGGAATCCCCCTTATCCTCCTTACGGTCCACAGGCACGATGCTCTACCGTGACCTATTGCTGCGGTGTGAGTGGCCGGAATGGTGGCTGACGCCGACGACCATAGTGGGGTTCAGGCGACTCCTTGAGGGGTCCAGCCCGTTGTTTGGGCGGGCTGGCGTGTCCGGTGCAGGCACGCCTCATGAAGAGGCTCCTTTGACCTGGCCGCTCACGCCGCAGCCTCATTCGAGCAAGGATAAAATGAAAGCGGTATGCGCCATAAGAGCTGCATCCGTTGAGGAGTGCTGATGGCTCTGGCATCTGACCGCACCAGAATCGGGCTGCGCCGCCATTTCAGCCGTGTTGAAGTCCACCCTTATGACGAGGTGGAATGGCATCGTCGCGACGCCCGAATCACCAGCGCAGACGGCGAGGTGGCGTTTGAGCAGACGGATGTGGAGTTCCCGCAGAGCTGGTCGGTCAATGCCGGCAACATCGTGGCCCAGAAGTACTTCCGGGGCGGTTTGGGCACGCCGGAGCGGGAAACGTCGCTGCGCCAGGTGATCGACCGGGTGGTGGGCACGCTGGTGGCATGGGGGACCGAGTCGGGGCATCTGGCTGAACCGGAGGAGGCCGAGGCGTTCGGCGATGAGCTTCGCTGGCTGCTGGTCCGCCAGCGAGCGGCGTTCAACTCGCCGGTCTGGTTCAACCTCGGGGTTCCCGGCGCGGTGCCCCAGTCGTCGGCCTGTTTCATCTTGGCAGTGGACGACACCATGGAGTCGATCCTCGACTGGTACGGCGAGGAGGGCCGCATCTTCAAGGGGGGTTCGGGGGCCGGAGTCAACCTGAGCCTGATCCGCTCTCGGCGGGAGAAGATGAGCGGCGGGGGCGCCCCCAGCGGCCCGGTGAGCTTCATGCGAGGCGCGGACGCCTCGGCCGGCACCATCAAGTCGGGGGGCAAGACCCGGCGGGCGGCCAAGATGGTGGTGCTTGACGCCGACCATCCCGACGTGTCTGAGTTCATCTGGTGCAAGGCCATCGAGGAGCGCAAGGCCCGAGCGCTGCGGGATGCCGGCTTCGACATGGACCTCGATGGCGCCGACGTCCACTCCATCCAATACCAGAACGCCAACAACTCGGTGAGACTCAGCGACGCCTTCATGTCAGCGGTAGTGGACGACGGGGAGTGGCAGCTCACCGCCCGCACCACCGGTGAAGTGCTGGAGACGGTGTCGGCCCGGTCGCTTCTGACCCAGATCGCTGAGGCGGCCTGGGAGTGCGCCGATCCCGGAGTGCAGTTTGAGACCACCATCAACCGGTGGAACACCGCGGCCAAAACGGGCCGGATCACGGCCAGCAACCCCTGCTCGGAGTACCTCCACCTGGACAATTCGGCTTGCAACCTGTCCAGTTTGAACCTGCTGTCGTTCGTCGGCGACGACGGTGTGTTCGATATCGACGGGTTCAGTGCCGCAGTCCGGGTGATGACCGTCGCCCAGGAGATATTGGTCGGCCCTTCGCACTATCCCACTGAGCAGATCGGGGCCACCACCCGACGGTTCCGACAGCTCGGCTTGGGCTACGCCAACCTGGGGGCAATGCTCATGGCCCTGGGCCTGGCCTATGACTCCGACGAGGGCCGGGGCCTGGCCGCCTCGGTAACCGCCCTGATGACCGGCGTGGCCTATGAGACGTCGGGGCGCATGGCCGCTCGCCTCGGACCGTTCGAGGGGTTTGCCGAGAACCAGGAGCCCACCCGGCGGGTGCTGCACATGCACCGGGACGCGCTGAATCGGCTGGAGGGCGAGCCGGTGCCCCCCGACGTGCTCGATGCCGCCCGGGCCGCATGGGACGCCGCAGTGGAGTGGGGCGACACGATCGGCGTCCGCAACTCACAGGCCACAGTGCTCGCCCCCACCGGCACCATCTCGTTCATGATGGACTGCGACACCACCGGCATCGAACCCGACCTGGGCCTGGTCAAGACCAAGAAGCTCGTGGGGGGCGGCACCATGCCCATCGTCAACCAGACGGTGGATCGGGCCCTGCATCGCCTGGGCTACAGCCCGGAGCAGGTGGCCGACATCGAGGCCCACGTCCACGAGCGGGGCACGGTGGTGGGCGCTCCCCATCTGAACCCGGCCCATCTGCCGGTGTTCGCCTGCTCCATGGGCGACAACGTGATCTCTCCGAGCGGCCACGTGAAGATGATGGCTGCGGTGCAGCCCTGGCTCTCCGGGGGAATCAGCAAGACCGTCAACGTTCCTGAGGGGACCACCGCGGCCGAGATCGAGCAGCTTTTTGTGGATGCCTGGCAGATGGGGGTTAAGGCGCTGGCCGTCTATCGGGACAACTGCAAGGTGGGCCAACCCCTGTCGGTTGCCGACTCTGGTGGCGCCGTGTCTCACCAAGCCGCGGTATCCGACGCCTCGACCGCTCAGCCTGATCAAGCTTCGGGTTCAGCGACGGCAACGCAGCCTGAGCGCCGGCGGCTGCCCCGGTTGCGTACTAGCCGCACTTTCGAGTTCCGGGTGGCCGAATGCAAAGGCTTCGCCACCGTGGGGGAGTACGAGGACGGCAGCCCTGGCGAGATCTTTATTCGGGTGTCCAAGCAGGGAACCACCCTGGCCGGGTTCATGGACTCGTTCGCCATGGCGGTGAGCCACGGACTGCAATACGGGGTGCCCCTGCGGGCCTATGTGGACGCGTTCACCGGGATGCGCTTCGAGCCGGCCGGGATGACCGACGACCCCGACATCCGCATCGCCACCAGCCTCATCGACTACCTGTTCCGCCGGCTGGCGGTGGAGTACCTCGAGCCCGAGGAACGCCACGAACTGGCGATATTCACCACCGACGAGCGCATCCAACCCACCCTGCCCGGCGTAGAGGAACAAGTGCCGGTCACCGTGCCCAGCGACATCGTGGAACCCGACCCGCCGTCGCCGTATACCCGCCGGACCCCCCTGGATGCCCACGCCCCCGTCTGCTACGACTGCGGCGTCCTCATGATCCGGGCCGGCAGCTGCCACGCCTGCCCCGACTGCGGCTCCACCTCCGGCTGCTCCTGACCTGCGTATAGCGCCGCTGGGGCTTCGGCATTGAAGCATCTCCCGTTGGTAGTTTGACGGGGCTTGTCAAGGGGCTAGGCAGGAGAAGAATCCATGAGAGCAGCGCTGTTTTTGGATGGGCACGAAGACTTGGTGGTGGACGAGGTGGACGTGGCTGCCCCGATCGGCAGCGAGGTGCTGATTCACACTGCGGCCGCGGGGCTGTGCCATAGCGATCTTCACTTCATGGAGACCGAGGGCTGGGTTGTGCCTCGGCCGATCGTGCTCGGCCATGAGGCGGCCGGCATCGTGGAGGCGGTGGGGCCCGATGTGCGGGAAGTGCAACCCGGCGACCATGTCATCTGCTGTCTATCGGTGTTTTGCGGGCGCTGCGATTTCTGCTTGAGCGGCCAGCCCTACCTGTGCGTACAGAGCCGGGTCGATTGTGTTCGCTCCGAGGATCAACCCGCCCGGCTCAGCCGCGATGGCCAAGAAGTAAACCAATTCGCCAACCTATCGTCGTTCGCCGAGCAGATGCTGGTGCATGAGAATGCGGTGGTAAAGGTCCGCGAGGAAATGCCGCTTGACCGGGCCGCCCTCATCGGCTGCGGGGTCACCACTGGTACCGGCGCGGTGTTCCGCACCGCCGGTGTTGGGCCCGGATCCTCGGTCGCGGTCATCGGCTGCGGCGGCGTGGGCATGTCGTCGCTCCAGGCCGCCCGCATAGCGGGCGCAACCACCATCATCGCGGTCGACCTTGAGCTCCGGAAGCTCGACACCGCGCTGCGCTTGGGGGCCACTCACGCGGTCAATCCCGCCGACGGCGATCCAGTGGAACAGGTTATGGAGCTGACCGGCGGGGGAGTGGACTACTCCTTCGAGGCCATCGGTCTGGCCATCACCGCCCAGCAGGCGTTTGGGATGATCCGCCGGGGGGGAACGGCCACCGTGATGGGCATGATCCCGCCGGGATCCAAAGTTGAGATCGAGGGCCAGGAGCTGTTCATGTCCGACAAGCGCCTCCAGGGGTCGCTGATGGGCTCGAATGTGTTCCGCGTCGACATGCCCCGCCTCGTCGACCTCTACCTCGACGGACGGCTGCTGCTCGACGAGATGGTCTCGGCCACCATCGGCCTCGACGACGTGAACGACGGCTTTGCCGCGATGAAGGCGGGCGATGTGGTGCGCAGCGTCATCGCTTTCGACTGAGCAAGACCACCCCGCTCCGAGAGACGCTTGTGACCATGGCCCAAGACAACCTCCGCTGGTGGGACCGCGAGGTGGGCTATGAGGTGTATATCCGGTCGTTCGCCGACGGCAACAACGACGGGGTCGGCGATTTCCCCGGCCTCACCGAGAAACTGGACTACCTGGCCTGGCTCGGGGTCGGCATCGTGTGGATCACCCCCTTCTACCCGTCGCCCATGGCCGATTTCGGCTATGACGTGGCCGACTACACCGGGGTCGACCCCCTCTTCGGCACCCTGGATGACTTCGACGCCTGCATCGCCGAAGCCCACCGGCTGGGCCTGCGGGTGCTCATCGACCTGGTGCCCAACCACACCTCCGACCAGCATCAGTGGTTCCAGGCGTCTTGTTCTGATCCTGACAGCCCCATGCGGGGCTACTACCACTGGCGGGACCCCGCCCTGGGAGGCGGGCCGCCCAACAACTGGGTGTCGCACTTCGGCGGACCGGCCTGGACCTTCGACGAGGCCAGCGAGCAGTACTACCTGCACCTGTTCTTGCCCGAGCAGCCCGACCTCAACTGGTCCAACCCCAATCTGGTGCGGGAGTTCGACCGGGTCCTGACCTTCTGGCTTGACCGGGGGGCAGACGGATTCCGCATCGACGTGGCCCATGGCCTGGTCAAGAACATGCTCATGCCCGACAATCCGCAGCGCTATCCGGTCACCCCCGATATGGGCCCGCGTCAGGTGTTCGACAGCTACGAGCATCGCTATGACTTGGATCAGGCCGGCAACACCGCCATCTACCGGCGGTGGCGCGACATCGTCGAGCCCTATGACGCCCTGCTGCTGGGCGAGGTGTACCTGAGGGACAACAACCCCAACCGGGCCAGCCGCTATGTGGCCAACCAGGACGGCCTGCATCGGGCCTTCTATTTCCCTCCCATGCACACCCCCTGGGAACCATCGGCCATGTGGTCCACGTTCCGCGATGCCCTTGACGCCGCCCCCCGGGACTTCTCCTGGGCGGTCAGCAGCCACGACGACCCCCGGGCGCCCACCCGGCTCGGGGGTGGGGAGCTCGGCCAGTCACGGGCTCTGGCTTATTGCGTAATGATGTTCGCCCTGCCTGGTTTGCCGTTCCTCTACCAGGGCGACGAGCTGGGCCTTGCCGACGTCGATGTTCCTCTGGATCAGTGCCAGGATCCGGTGGCGGTTCGCAACCGGAACCCCTCCAACGGACGAGACGGCTGCCGGACGCCGATGCCGTGGGCGCCGGGGCCGGAGGCCGGCTTCACCGATGGCGCCGACCCGTGGCTGCCGGTGGGCCGTAACGATAGCGATACGGCAGCCGCGCAGCGCGACGATCCTCAGGCGATCCTCCACAAGTACCGGGATCTGTTGGCCCTGCGCCGCGAGCTGCCAGACCTCCACGCCGGCGGGCTTGAGTGGCTCACCGACCGGACGAACCCGGTGATCAGCTTTCGGCGGGGCGACACCGTATGCGCGCTCAACACCGGTGATGTGCCGACCGACCTCCGACTCCCGCCCGGTCAGTGGCGTCTGGCCTTCTCCTCCCAGCAGCCCGCCGGCGCGATGGCCGAGTCGGCCCTTAGCCTCGACACTCCTGAAGGAGTGCTGCTGGCGAGAGTCCCGGACTCTGGCTGAATAAAACGCCGCTCAGCCCAGGCCCAGCATCGCCCGGGTCTGGTTGACGGTGGCCAGCTCAGCCCCCGCTTCCTCAATGCAGCCGGCAAGCGCAGCCACGACGTCGGCGTTGGTGGGGGTGCCCAACTCCAGGTAGGGATAGTCGCCCAGTCCGGCGATGAGGTGCCCGCCCCGGGCGATCACCTCAGGGGCTAGGAGACGCAAGTCGGCCCCATAGGCCAGACAGCCCCACACCGCCCGGCCGTCGTCGGGCAGAAAGCGGGTCATGGCGTCCAGCCCGTCCACCGTGGCCGGATGCCCCGACAGCCACGAGTCCGACAGGGTCACCTCCCCGTAGGCCGGTGCCGCCATGTCGCCGGTGTCCAAGAACGCCGACAGCAGCCGGGCCGACCCCACCGTCCACAGCGCCCCCATCGGCTTCATTCCCGCCTCCGCCACATTGGCCACCATCTCCCGCAGAGCCCGCAGCGGGGTCACATACACGATGTCGGGGTTGCCGAACTCGCCGGTGGCCGGGTCGAAGGGGTCGATGTTGAAGCTGCCTAGATCGATGGGGGCCAGCTCGGGGCGGGTGGCCGGATCGGCGGCCAACTCCAGTACCGGGGCCAGTCGGGCATGGGGATCGGGAACGGTGGATGCCCCCAGGGTGGGCATCAGGATCAAATCGCAGGCGGTGCGCACCCCGGTGACCACCGAGCCCAGGGTGTCGGCGTCCCAAACCGGCGCCCCGGTGGCCGGATCCCGGCCGTGGAAGTGGTACACCGAGGCCCCGGCTTCGGCGCAGGCCACCGCATCGGCGATCAACTCGTCAATCGACCAGGGAACATTGGGGTTGGCCTCTCGGCCGGTGTACTCATTGGCCCGGACCTCGATGAACACGGGGGGCACGGAGGTACTCCTACAGGGTGGTGGCGTAGCCGCCGTCCACCGGGATCACCGCACCGGTCAGATACGCCCCGCCCCGCCCCGACAAGAAGATCGCCGCACCGGCCATATCCTCGGGCTGGCCCAGCCGCCCCAGCGCAGTGGCTCCGGCGATCTCGTCGCCGAAGTTGTCCAGGGTGTAGGCCATCATCTTGGTGTAGAACGCTCCCGGGGCGATGGCGTTCACCGTGATGTGGCTGGGCCCCAGCTTCTTGGCCAGCACCCGGGTCATGTGGTGGACCGCGGCTTTGCTGGCCGAGTACGAGTAGTTCTCGATGTCGGGCGCTTGGAGCCCCTGAATCGAGCCCAAGTTGATCACCCGGGCGGGGTCCTCAGGGGTGGCCGCCTCCTCCAGGAGCGGAAGCAGGGCCACCGTGAGCTGGAACACCGCCTTCACGTTGAGGTTCATGACCTTGTCCCATGCCGAGTCGGGGAACTCCCGCATCGGCGCTCCCCAAGTGGCTCCGGCGTTGTTGACCAGGATGCCCAGTCGATCGGTGCGCTCGCCGACCGCTTCGGCCAATCCCGCACATCCCTCCTCGGTGGAGCAGTCGGCGGCGATGGCTTCTATGGGTCCGATGGCCGACAGCTCCTCCACCGCCTCGTCGAGCTGCTCTTGCCGACGCGAGGAGATGATCACCCGGGCGCCCGCGCCCAGTAGGCCTTCGGCGATCATGGCGCCGATGCCCCGTCCGCCCCCGGTGACCAGGGCGACCTTGCCGTCGAGGCCGAACAGGCTGGCGGGGGTCAGGTCGGTCATGGGTGCTGCCTATCGCGGGTGGGCGAAGCCGTAGACGAGCTCACAGATTCAGCTCGAACAGCAGATGGCGGCTGAGATCGCCGAGCTGGTCCACCAGCATTGTTCGCTGGTCGAACCACCACTCGCCGTCGATGCGGTGGAAGGTGTCGTGATAGCGGCCGGTGATGATGGGTTGCAGCGGGAAGTCGTCGAGCTGCTGGAAGACGGTGTAGTAGGAGCGGGCCGAAGCGGTCCCCGCGTCGTCGTCCACCTCGATGATGGCGTTGGTGGTGACGTGCTTGGTGCGGGGGGTGCCACAGGGGTAGAGGCGGGTGGAGCCCTGGTACATCCCCAGCACTTTGTCGCGCCCGGATACCGCCGTTTCCACCGGTGCCTCGGGTGAGGCCACGATCCGCCCGTTGGCGAACAAGTCGGCCACCCCCTCCAGATTCCCGGCGTCGATCCGCTCGGCGTAAGTGTACATGAGGTTCTCAATCTGTCTCGCGCTGTCGATCATGGGGAGAATCTAATCAGATCGCCCGCGGCCTGGGATAAGTGGCCGGGCCCGCCGCGTGGCAGAGTAGGGCGGTGACATTGATGTCCATTCCCAGCCCGGGCTCCAACAGCCTGGACATCGGCTCTCTGGAACTGCGGGCCTATGGCCTGATGATCGCCCTCGGCGTCTTGGCCGCCGCTTGGCTGTTCCACCGGCGGTTCACCCAGCGGGGCCATTCCCCCGAGCTGGCCAGCTCGACCACCGTTTGGGCGGTGATAGCCGGGCTGGTCGGATCGCGGATCTATCACGTCATCACCGACTGGAAGACCTACCAGGGGAATTGGGGGGAGTCGTGGCAGATCTGGGAGGGGGGCTTGGGCATTCCCGGCGCGGTCATCGCCGCCGCCGCCGTCATGTGGGTGTACGCCCGCCAGAAGGGCATTCCCCTGTCCGACATCGCCGACTCGGTGGCTCCTGCCCTCCCGCTGGGCCAGGCCATCGGGCGGTGGGGCAACTGGTTCAACCAAGAGCTCTATGGGCGGCCCACCGACTTGCCGTGGGCGCTGGAGATCGACATCGAACACCGCCCCTTCCATCGTCCCGAATACGTGGACAATGAGACCTTTCACCCCACGTTCCTCTATGAGTGCATCTGGAACCTGGCCTTGGTCGGAGCCCTGCTGTGGGTGGGCAAGCGCTTCACCCTGAAGCCGGGCCGCCTGTTCGGGCTGTACGTGCTGGGCTATTCCCTGGGCCGCCTGTGGATCGAGTTCATCAGGGTGGATATTGCCAGCGAGCTGGCCGGAGTGCGGGTCAACATCTGGGTGATGCTGGCCCTGGTCATCGGCTCGGTGGCCTACTTGCTCTACGGCCGAGGCGGCGACGGCGACGAGGAACCTGAGGAAGAAGCGCCTGAGGACCCGTCATCAGACGAATTGACTTCCGAATCCGACGCACCGAATCCGGACGCCGATGAGCCAGTATCTGACGAACCAGTAGCTGAAAACCTCTCCTCGGAGGCATAAACCCGGTATCCTTAGCGCGCGGGCTGGCGATCATTCCGCTTCCTTTCGCAGCCCGGATCACAGATGACAGAAGAATTCCGCGTTTTGGGCGTGGCCTCAGACTTGGTGGCTGCGCTCAAAGAACGGGGCATCAGAACCCCGTTCCCCATCCAAACTCTCACCATCCCCGATGCCCTGGCCGGGCGGGATGTGTGCGGCAAGGCCAAGACCGGCTCGGGCAAGACCCTGGCCTTCGGGCTTCCGATGGTGGAGAACCTCTCCCACGCCGACTCCCATTGGGTGCGGGGCCTGGTTCTGGTTCCCACCCGGGAGCTGGCCTTGCAGGTGGCCAAAGAGCTGCACCCGCTGGCCCGGTGCCGAGACCTTGCCCTCGCCCCGGTCTACGGCGGGGCACCCATGGATAGCCAGATCAACAAGATCAAGGCCGGCCTCGACGTCATTGTGGCCACCCCCGGACGGCTCATCGACCTGATCGACCGCAAAGCAGTTTCGGTGGCCAAGCTGGAGGTCGTGGTGGTGGACGAGGCCGACCGCATGGCCGACATGGGGTTTTTGCCCCAGGTGGAGTGGATTCTGCGCCATGTGGAGTCCCGCCATCAGACCCTGCTGTTCTCCGCCACCCTCGACGGGGTAGTAGACGCCCTGGTCCGCCGCTATCAGAGTGATCCGGTTCGCCATGAGGTCCATTCCCGGCAGGTGACGGTGGACGAGATGCAGCATCGTTTTGTGGCCGTCCATGCGATGGACAAGGTAAAGGTGGTCGCGGCCATCATCCGGGCTTCCAAGCGCACGTTGGTGTTCTCGGCCACTCGCCACGGGTGCGACCGTCTAAGCCGCAAGCTCAAGGCCGAGAACGTGTGGGCCGAGCCCATTCACGGCGACCTCCGCCAAAAGGCCCGGGAGCGATCGCTGGCCCGGTTCGCCTCTGGCGAGATCCAGGCGCTGGTTGCTACCGACGTGGCCGCTCGGGGCTTGCACATCGACGATGTGGACGTGGTGATCCACTACGACCCGCCGCCCGACCACAAGACCTACCTGCACCGCTCCGGTCGCACCGCCCGAGCCGGAGAAACGGGCATGGCCGTCACCCTGTCGCTGTGGAACGAGGAACTGGAGGTCAAGCGCCTCCAGCGCCGCCTGTCGCTGGACATGCCCATCGTGGAGATGTTCTCCAACGATGGCCGTCTCGACGCCCTCGACGTGTGGGATCCGGTGGCCGAGCCCGTCTAGGGCCGCGAGCCAATGGGATCGGGTGGCCGAGCACGTTTGAGGCCACAATCAGTAAAAGGTTGAGCTTTAGACCGGCCTCCCGCTACCCTGGTGGGGTACATCGAGAGCGGCTCGCCGCCCGGCACAGCGTGTTCGGGAGGGGAGTCCAGCAACCTGGGAGGGACACCCAAGGTGCTCACCCGCTTCGGCGGGGGATGTGGCCTCTGGTCTGGCCGGAGGCAACCAAGTGTCCGAGCTTCACCGCTGCGCCAAGAGTGGCCCTCCCCTAAGCAGACGAAGGGAGGACCATGCCCAGAGGCAAGAAGCGCAGCGCCTCGGATCGTCCTCCCGCGGAGTCGGCTGAGTACACCGCCCATGCTCCCCATCCCCGGGGCTACAGCACCGATCTGCCGGTTACCGGCGCGTGGCTGCCCGGCGATCCCCCCGGCAACCGCCAGTTCTTCACCATCGACCGACCTCACACCTTCGAGCTGGAGGGCGGCGGGTCGCTGCGGGACGTCACCGTGGCCTACGAGACCTGGGGAGAGCTTGCTCCCGACGGCTCCAACGCCGTTTTGATCTGCCACGCACTCACCGGCGACTCGCACGTGTCGGGTGACGCCGGCCATGGCCATTCCACGCCCGGGTGGTGGGGAGAGATGGTCGGCCCCGGCAAGGCCCTGGACACCGACGAGCTGTTCGTGGTGTGCGCCAATGTGCTGGGAGGGTGCCAGGGCACCACCGGACCGGCATCGCCCAACCCCGACACGGGCAAGCCCTACGGATCGTCGTTCCCCACCGTGACCGTGCGCGACATCGTGCGCACCCAGCGCCGGCTGGCCGACCACCTCGGCGTCCAGCGGTGGCTGACGGTGGTCGGAGGCTCCATGGGGGCCATGCAGGCCCTGGAGTGGGGGGTCATGTTCCCCGAACGGGTGAGCTCGGTGTGCTCTCTGGCCGGTTGCATGGCCGCCAGCGCCCAGCAGATCGGTTGGTCGGCGGTGGGTCGCACCGCCTTGGCGCTGGACTCCAACTGGCAGGGCGGCGATTACTACGACAACCCGCCCGGCCAGGGTCCCCATGCCGGTTTGGCCATCGCCCGCTCGCTGGCCCAGATCACTTACCGGTCCGATGAGGTGTTCGAAGACCGCTTCGGCCGGGAGCTGTTCGACATCCACTCGGTGTACGGCGCCTGGGACCGGTTCCAAGTGGAGTCATACCTCGACTATCACGGGGAGAAGCTGGTCCGCCGGTTCGACGCCAACACCTATCTGGCGCTCAACCGGGTGATGGACTTGCACGACATCGGCCGAGACCGGGGCGGCATAGCCGCGGCCGTCTCCCGTATCAAGGCGCCGGTGCTGTCGCTTAGCATCACCAGCGACACGTTGTATCCACCCCGCCAGCAGGTGGAGTTGCACGACGCGGTGGTTGCCGCGGGCGGCCGATGTGTGTACGCCGTGGTGGACAGCCCCCACGGCCACGACGGCTTCCTGCTCGAAGTGGAGGCAGTGGGCCAGGCCATCAAGGACTTTCTGGAGAAGGTGGGCAGCAGTGTCGACTGAGGCGGGTTGGGACGAGGCTGCGGGCGGCCCCAAAGCCGTGGCCGCTCCCGATCCCACGGGGTTCTCCCACCCCGACACGGTGGCCGTCCTTGCCGGCCGGCGCACCGGAGGGGCGGAACTGGCCCCGTCGCTTCACCCCACGACCACTTTCCGCATTTCGTCGCTTGACGAAGGCCGTCGCATGGCGCTCGATCCAGCCGAGAGCCACTACTACACCCGCAACGGCAATCCCACCGTGGCGGCCTTCGAGGAGGCCATGGCCACCCTCGAAGGCGCCGGGGCATCCCGGGCCTTCGCGTCGGGAATGGGGGCGGTGAGCTGCGTGATCCTGGGGCTGTGCTCGGCTGGCGACCACATCGTGGCCCAGCACCAGCTTTACTCCGGCACCCAGTTCCTGCTCCAAGCGGTGTGCCCCCGCTTCGGGATTGATGTGACCTTCGTGGACGGCACCGAACCGGGAGCGTTCCAAGCCGCAGTGCGACCGGGCCGGACCATGCTGGTGTTTGCCGAGACCCCGGCCAACCCCCGCCTCGACCTGGTCGACTTGGAGGAGCTGGGCGCCATCCGTGGCCCACTGACCGCGGTAGACGCCACCTTCGCCCCACCCGCCATCACCCGGCCGCTGGACTACGGCGTGGATTTGAGCCTGCACTCGGCCACCAAAGGCCTCGGTGGCCACAACGACGCCACCCTGGGAGTGGTGTCGGGCAGCGCCGAGCTGATCGCCTCGCTGTGGGGGTTCGCCATCTTGCAGGGGGCCAACGCCGCCCCGTTCGACGCCATGAACGGCCTGCGGGGCCTGCGCACCCTCGGCGTTCGCCTCGAGCGCCAGAGCACCACCGCCCAGCAGCTGGCCGAGGCGCTGTCGGGCTATCCCGGGGTTGAAGAAGTGCGCTATCCAGGGCTGGCCTCCCATCCCCAGCACGAGCTGGCCAAGCGGCAGATGCGGATGTTCGGAGGGCTGCTGGCCTTCGATCTGGCCGGCGGCCATCAGGCGGGGGAGCGGTTCGTCGACGCGGTGAATCTGGCCCAGATCGCCACCTCGCTGGGCGGTCCGGAGACGCTGGTCACCCATTCGGCGTCCACCACCCACGCCGGGCTGACCCCGGAGGAATTGGAGGCGGCTGGCATCGGACCGGGCACCATACGGGTGTCGGTTGGTTTGGAACACAGCGACGACGTGGTGGCCGACTTGCTGCACGCCGCCGACAAGGCCACTGCCTAGAGGGCCGGTTTCTCTGCCTGAAATCATCGAGGTCGAGTACTACCGTCGAGCCGCCGAAGCTGCGGTGAGCCGCACTGTCTCAGCGGTTCATGCCCCCGACGACTGGTTCATCAAGGGAGGTGCCGACGCCGCCGCGCTGAGCCTGGCATTGGATGGCCAGGCCGTGGTGGGGGTACGCCGCACTGGAAAGCTCCTGATGATGGACTTCGGCGACTCCGACGGCTCGCCGAGCGCTGTGCTGGGACTTCGCTTCGGAATGACCGGGAGGCTGGTGGTGGACGACCACGCGGTCATCGAGAAGCTGGAGTACTCCAGCGCCCGGGTGCTTCCCGAATGGCGCCGGTTCGAATTGCGCTTCGACAACGAGGGGACCTTGGTCATAGTCGACCCCCGGCGTCTGGGCGGCGTGGAGCTGAACCCCGATGACTCCCGACTGGGTCCTGATGCCTTCGAACTGGCCAGCGGAGAGCTGGCCGCCGCCTTGGATGGGAGCCGAACCTCGCTGAAGGCCCGGCTGCTGGACCAGCACCGGGTAGCCGGTCTGGGCAACCTGCTGGTGGACGAGATCCTGTGGCGCACAGGGCTTGATCCGGGCCGCGAGGCCAGATCGCTCGACGGTGCCGAACAGGAGAAGCTGGCCGAGGCCATCCGCTCCACGGTGATTGAGTTGGCCGAGAGGGGTGGCTCGCATACCGGCGACCTGCATCTGGCCCGCGTCCGGGGCGGATCGTGTCCTCGAGACGGCGAGCTGCTGGATCGGCGGACCATCGGCGGTCGCACCACCTATTCCTGTCCCCAGCATCAGCATTGACCGGCTCCGTCACGCTCAAACGGCGCGCGAGACTTGACCTTGTGCAATCAAAGGAGCTGCTGCTAGGGGCGTTGGTCTTGGCGATCCTATGGGGGTCGGTCGCCGCGGGGTCTGCTGCCGGGGCCCCGGGGCTGTTTGATCCGGTAGCCCAGGCCGGTCAGCAGGAGGTCAAGCCCATCCCGTCGCCATCCGATTCCGACGACGAAATCCAGCTGGTGATGGCTCTGCTGATCGCAGTGGCGGTGATCGCCCTGCTGGGCACGTTCGTCTACTGGGTGCGCACCGGTGACGGCTCCCGGAAGGGCGACGAAGAACCGCCGGACATCTCCGGTCCACAAGATACGCTCGGGTGATGGCCGACGAACTGGACGTGGATGCGATGATCACCCGGTTCCGGGAGCGGGCTGAGGCGGTGAGGAACCGCCCTCTGCCGCCGGTGGGGGGCGAAGAGCGGACGCTGTTCATCCGCCGGGCCCAGGAGGACTTCCAGGATTTCGCCATCATCGGCGACGCCGCCGGTGCCATTGAGGACGGCTTTCTGGTGTTGCGGGTGGACCTGCGCCCGCCCGCGGATTCTTGACCTCGACTATGGCTGACGATGCTGCCATCCTGAGCAACCGGCTGCGGGCCGCACTCGACGCCATCGACGCGGCCAACGCCGACGATCCCCACACCATCGAGATCGGCGGGGAGGTCCGGTCCAAAGAGCAGGCCCACGCCGAGTTGATGACCGAGTGGGTGAAGCGCCTCGACCCCGATGCGCACGATGCCCAGTTGGTGGCCGCCCGAGCCCATCACCTGCGACGCTGGGTGCTTCCCCGGTCGGACTATCCCGAAGGACGGGCTGGCTACCTGCGGTGGCGCACCGCCCAAACCAAACGCCATGCCGCCGAGGTGGCCGAGATCGTCACCGCAGTGGGCTATGACGAAGATTTCGCCGCCGACGTATCGGCCATCGTGGCTAAAAGGGGCTTGGCCACCGACCCCAGGGTGCAAACCCATGAGGACGCCCTGTGCTTGGTGTTCCTTCAAACCCAATTTGAGGCACTGGCCGACAAGCTGGGCGACGACCACATGGCTGAAGTGCTGGCCAAAACCCTGGCCAAGATGAGCCCCGCCGCCCGCCAAATCGCTGGCGATCTCTCCCTGAGCGACCGCGCCGCGGCCCTCCTGGGGGCGGCCGGCAGCTGACCTATTGCTGTGAGTGTCCCAGCGGCAGCTTGCTATGCTGGGCCGTCCTGCGGATGTAGCTCAGTTGGTAGAGCGACACCTTGCCAAGGTGTAGGTCGCCGGTTCGAGCCCGGTCATCCGCTCCCAGCAGCAAACGCGTAGGCCTCAGGCGGGGTGGCCGCCGGGTCCTTGTACAGCATGATCCGACACGGTCCCGCGCCCATCCCCGCCGGGCACTGGATCACCGGCCACGGCACCCCGGTGCGTTCCATCGGCACCCAGAAATGCATCACCGAAACATGGGTGCGGTAGATGGGGGCGGGGCCCTTGCCGAAGGTGAGGGGGTGGTCCTCGGTCACCACCGCTAGGTCCAGCGTCTCTCCGTAGCAGCCGTCGGACACCTGGCGGCCGCAGGTGCCGCACAGATGGACGGTGATCACGAAGGCGTCGTCGGTCTCCTCCACGGTGATGTCGGCGAAGTTGCCCTTCTGCATGGCGGCCCACTGGCGCACCCGCACCTCGGCGGGGCGGCCCAAGTCGTGGGGCATCCATCCCAACAGCGTCTGGTCGCCGGCGAATCGGATGCTCTCCTCCAACACGTCGGGCCCCCAGGCCCGGTACACCTGAGACAGAACCGACGCCACCCGGTCGCCTTCCACATCGTGGATCCGGCGGTAGCTGGCCTCCAGGGC
Organism: bacterium; assembly: GCA_026708015.1. Classification (NCBI taxonomy): domain Bacteria; species bacterium. The sequence goes on along the minus strand of JAPOVT010000009.1, from coordinate 7,440 downwards.
GTCGAAGGCGGCCAGAGCGGCCTCGTGGTCGCCCGATTCGATGAGTCCGGCAATGGCGTCGGCCCGGTCGGGCCGGTGGCGGCCGGACACGTCCTCGTCGGTCAGCCCGCGCAGCAGCGCCGACCGGTAGGCGTCGTCGGCCGAGCCAATCTTGGTTAAACCGTCAGCCCCATAGCACTCGTCCACAAACCGCTGGGTTTGGGCGATCCACGCCCCGAAACCGTCGATGAAGTTGCGGTAGGCCCGGTCAATGCGCCGAAACGCCTCAACGGCAGCCTCAGGGCTCTCCGCCAGGGCGTCGACTAGATCGGCCCGGGGTGGCTGGCTGAGCTTGGCCAGCTCCTCGGGACTGAGCAGGCGTTCGCCGGAATCAACCATCGGCAGCCAGCAGCGGCATGACCCGGTTCTTGGTCAGCTCCAGGCTCTCCCAACCGATGGCCGGGTCGATGCCGCCCACCAGCGGGTGCAGCATTGCGCTGCCCTTGTCCCGCACTAGTTGCGCGCACTCCTCGGGGGTGAGCACGTCCCATTGGCCGCTGGCCGCCAGCCCGGCCACGTCGTCGGCGTCCACCGCGGTGAGGTTGTGGTGGTCGTCGTACTGCCAGCTGTTGTAGAGGGCGGCGTCGTACAGGGCGTGGCGTTCGATGGCCGCCCAGGTGCGCTCAGGATCCTCGGTCACCATCACCATCGACGGGCCGTCGGGCACGATGGCGAAAGGCGTCTCGTAGCCCAGCCGGGCCGCTTCGGCGTAGTAGAGGTCGGCCAGCGACTGGTCGGGGGTGGAAGGGGAGAAGGGCAGGCCCAGTCGGGCGGCCCGTAGGGCTGAGGCCGGCACCGACCCGCCCACCATCAGCACCGGGTGGGGCTGGGTGACCGGCTTGGGGGTGGCCCAGATGGTGCGGCCCTCGTGCTCGAATGGCTCGCCGCTCCAGCACCGCAGGATCAGCTCGATGGCCTCCTCGGTGTCTCGGCCCCGGCGGGTGCGGTCTTTGCCGAACATGTCGAACTCGAACTCCCGGTAGCCCACCCCCATGGTCACCGACAGGCGGCCCGGCGCCATCAGGTCGATGGTGGCGATGTCCTCAGCGATTCGGATGGGGTCGTGGAACGGCAGCAACAGCGCCGAGATGGCCACCATGATGTTGTCGGTACGGGCCAACGCTGCGCTGGCCAGCACCAACGGGGAGCACATGAACCCGTCGTCGGCGCCGTGGTGCTCCGACACGATGACAGTGGCGATGCCGTTGTCGTCACACCACGAGACCATGTCCAGGTACTCGCGGTGCAACTGGGCGTGGGTGACATCGGCGAACGGGGGGACTCGCAGCTCGAATCGGCAGGTGAACATGGCGCAGACCCTACTGGCCAACTAGGGCTAGCTCGGTATGGCCCGGGCGCTCGAACTATTGGAAGACGTCCAGGCGGCCACTGTCGATGAGTCGCTCTACCGCATCGATCACGGCTCTTGCAGTGTTGATGGCGTGTCGGGCATCGTCCTCGTCAACCTCGGGGGAGTCTTCGTCTGGGTACTCGGCGCGGTGGCGACGTCGACGCAGAGCATTCAGACGACCGAAAACCTCCATCCCGCCTCGATCGTTGAATTGGGCTCGCACCGCATCAATGACCGCGATGTGACCCCCTCGAGTGGTGGCGCGCAGCCCTTGAACTGCCAGCAGTGCGGCAGCGGCCTTTCGGGAGGCGTCGTAAGAGAGCTGGAGCGCACCTGCCGGGTCGTCTGCGGCGCCCATTGAGGCAAGCCTGGTATGGGCGGTGGCGTCGGCCAACAACCGGCTGGCTACGCCAGCCGAGGGGACCACCTGTTCGAGCTCGCCGGCTGAGAGCAATCGCTCGACCTCAGCGCGTCCTCGCGCCCAGCTCATGGGGACCTGCTGCCTCTGACTTCGAGCTCTCGGAGCTCTTGGCCGAACTCCTGTTCATCGTTCACGAGGATGGCTACCAGCGGCCGCGACTTCACTTCCTGGATGAAGCTCCCACGCTCTGTTTTCCACTGCGATAGCGCACGGACGGTCGCTTGAACCGGCATACCGATCCGTTCCTCGGCTCGCGCGGCGGCACCGTCTGCGAGATCGCGGTCGGCGTCGCCGATGACGAGCACGTCGATGTCGTTCGGAGATCGACCTGCTTCGCCTAGGTATCGAGCGGCCCAAGAACCGATCAACAGCACCGCCTCGGCCCCTTCCAAGTTGGCGAATTCTTCGGCAACCACCGTCGGCGGGCCATAGGTGGCGAGAATTATCCGGCGTACCGCGTCGTAGAGAGGATGATCGACCCTGGCGCACACTTGTCGGATGGGGCCGATCTTCTCGGTGATGAGAATTCCGGCTTCCTCGGCCCGAAGGACCTCTCGCAACACCGTGGGCATGCTGGTGTCTGTGGAGTCAACCAGGTCGGACAAGCTGTGGCTCTTTTCGGGGTCGATGAGCACTCGCGCCAGGATCCGGCCCTGGGCGTCTGAGCGAAGGATGGGCGCGAGCGTGGGCGCATTCACTTTCATAAACCGTATATAAGTATACGTTTAAAGAAAGTGAATACCAACTGGGCTGACGCTCGTCCTCAGCGCAGGCTGCGGCGGTAGGCGGACCACTGGTCGGGGCGCCAGCAGTCCTGGTCCTCGCCCCAACCGGTGCCGCCGTCGAAGTCCCAGGCGGTGGTGCTCACCCAGGTGAGCATCTTGGGATAGGGGTTGAAGATGATGCGGCTCACCGGGGTGCCTGTGGTCCGCAGCTCCCGGCCCAGCTCGTCCACCGCCTCGATCTCGAAGGCAGTGGCGTAGCCGTGGACGGGATCTCGCTCCACCCGGCGCTCGCCGCTTTTGATGTCGGCCCGAACACCGTCGCGCAGGTAGTAGCCGGCGTTGATCGGGTCGCTGTCGGCCTTGGGCAGCGAGTAGCACAGAAAGGCGCTCTGCGACGACGTGGTGGCGAAGGCATAGCCGATGCGAAAGCCCTGGAGGTCGGAGCGGGGCCCCCATGATCGGTCCCGCATGGCGCAGCAGTCCACGTCGATGTCGGTGCCGTGGAGGCGGATGCGCCCGGTGACCCGGCCGGGCTGATCGATGTGGCTGGCGATGGTGAACGGGGGCTCGCCCCGGGTGAACACGTGGGGCGGGGTGAGGGCGTCGAAGCGCAGCTCGGCCTCGAACATGTCCTTGTAGGGGTAGCGGTAGCCCAGCTCGTAGCTGGTGAGCGGCTCGATCACCTTCACCCGCATCCCGGTGGGAAGGGTGGCATCTCGCAGGTCGAGGCCCTCGGGCAGCGGGATGCTGTGGTTGTAGTCGAAGAACGGCACCTCCCACGGCAGGTAGGCGGTGTCGTCCCACACCAGGGTGCCGCCCCCGCAGATGCCCAGATTGGGGCGGATCCAGGTGTAGAGGTAGCCCATCAGGTTGCGCTCGGGGACGCAGAAGGCGTACCAGCAGGTCTCGGTCTCCCACGGGTGATCCGACGGCGGGTGGAAGTTGTCGTCGTCGGGCCCGACCAGGGCGTCTTCAGCTGCTCCCACGAATATGCTCCTTCATCTCGTTCATCTGGCCGCGTGCTCGGCGAAGCGGGCGGGAATCCACTCGGCGAGCGTAGCGGCGATCTCATCGGCCACCGAGGCCAGCCCGTGGTCGGCCTCGGGATACACCACGAGCTCCCCGCCCCCCGCCAGCGCCCGCACCGCCTCGCTGGCTTGAACCGGCAAGATCTGATCCTGTCCTCCGTGCATCAACAGCAGGGGAGTGCCCCCCAGCGCCGCCGCGTTTTCACACCCCGCCGACTGCGTGGCCAGTCCCACCACCCCCGCCGTGTGTTCCCCCATGGCGATCCCGGCTTGCACCGCCACCGCACCCCCAAAGGAATGCCCCATGAAGATGAACCGCCGCCCATGTTCCCGAGCCGCCAAGTCGGCCGCCGCGGCCGCATCCAGCAAACAGCGCTCGATGATCCCCGGCTGCCGGTAGTGCACCCGGATCGCCGCGATGCCCTCATCGGCCAAGTTCTCGCCCAACCGCAGATACAGCGCCCGCGCCGGCCCCAACAACCCCCCAATGGCACCGCCCAGCGTGATCACAACATCAGTCGCTTCCCGGGGCCCATGCCACAACAGCGTCAAGAGCCCATCAGGGCAATACACCTCAAAGTGCCGCAACCCCGGTGCAGACTCCGCCTCCACAATCCCCATCACGTCGAGCAACTCCAACGGAGACCGCACGCCGCCATCACTCATGGCCGACACCCTAAACGTCATGTGGAATGGTCAGCCCGATCCCATACACTGTCAGCGCTGGCCGCTCCGGCAGCCAGCCACGCGTCGGTGCCCGAGTGGACTAAGGGAGTGGCCTGCAAAGCCATGATTCACGGGTTCAAATCCCGTCCGGCGCTCCAAAAGGTCCTAGCCATTAGATCCTGACAGTCCCAATCCCGCTGGCGACAGGGAATTGATCACCGCTACTGGCTGAAGAAACTGTCCCGTACCGATCCGAGTGCTTCTTCCATCTTCTCCATGCACTTCTGGATTTCAGCCAGATGGGCGATGCCGCCGCCGATCTGGCCGACTCTAGCTCTACCCTCGGCGGCCTCTTGGGCAGATGCTCCTGGTGGCCGCGAGTACGCGACGATCTGGGTGTCGATCGTTCCCCTTGGGACCTCGATGCCCAGACGCCCATACGCCTCCTTGACGCGCTCCGTGTGCTCGCCGGCCAGCCGCCAGTGCAGGACGCGTTCGTCACGGTGGGCATAGAGCAGGTTCCGGGTTTCGCGCAAGCGCACGCGGAAGCCCTCTGGGCAGGCTTCGGACAGAGCACTGAGCTGGGAACCCATGTCGCACTCCTCGCACGAGTCGCTTATCTCCCGCAGGAGGCGCTCGACGACATCGAGATGGGACACGGCGTCGTTCGCCACGGTGAACAGCAAGTGCTGGTCGACGAAGTGCAGTCCGTGGTCGCGGGGCGTGGAGAAGGTCCTCGGCTCGTAGTAGCGGTCCAATTGGCGGATCGCCCCCCAGCACAATGCCTGGGTGTCCCCGAGCGTCCCGTCCAGCACGTGCAACAGATGCGAGCAAAGCGCTTGCGGGTCGCCCTCGTGCTCTCTTCTAGCGCTAGCGAAGGCCCGTTCGATCATCTTTTCGCGACGTTGGTTCAACGGATTTTCCTTATGGGGCTTCAAGCAGGCCAGCGGCACGGGGCCTCGCTGCGAGTCAAGACTCCGCCTCCTCCCCGTCGGCCGCACAGCGCGTGCTGGCCTCGACCCAGCGGGCCAAGACGCTCAGGGCGCCGAGCTGCTCCAGGGCTTCTTGCTCGCTGAGGTCTGCCTTCTTGTGGGCCACGAGGTTCCGCATGCCCTTGGAGCAGGCCAGCCCGAGGTGCATGGCCCCCTCGTGGGCGGACTTCCAGGTCTCCTCGTCTTCCTCGTCGACGAATTCGAGGCGAAGCCTCGGCCTGCCTGGAGCGGGATCGTCCAGCGAGAAGGCTTCCCGGTACAAGTACGCGCCGCTGATGTCTCGTCTTTGGAGCTTCACTTGGGTCTTGTGGCCCACCACTTCGGCGGCCGCGCGCACCGCATCACCGTAGTACCCGTCATCCCAGCGGCCCTTCGCCTCGCCCCAGACCCATTCGTGGAGCCCGCTGGCGGCCAGCGCAGGCCCTGCCGGCCCGAGAATCCGATCGCTGGCAAGAGAGTTTTGAAGGACACCCACAAGAGTCTGCGCCGCAGCATTCACCGTCCCCCACGGCCATGCCGGATTGCCGTCCTCATCAGTGCCCACCTCCGTGTAGTCGGGCTCACGCAAATTGGGGACGATTTCGGGGTGCACCCGTTCCGCAATGTCACGCATCAGCGGAAGCAGCCCTCGAATACTTGCTACGGCCTGTTCGTCTTCATCCCATTGCCTATGGGTGTAGGCGGCCCAGCTCGCTTCTACTGCATCGGCGAACTCCCATGCCTTCTCCAGCGCCAAACCGGGGTCGGCAAGAGTCATCGGTCACCTCCCTCTGACATAGAGCCCCATACATGGACCCAGGACGGGCTGATTCGCGAGAACACCCAGCGAGACTAATCCCTGCAAGCAGCCTCTCCGGGCTGGTTTTGGCTTGCCGCAGCGGAATCTGGGATCGCGCCCCTCGTTACCCTCCAACCAGGACACACGTTGTCTGAGATGAGAAAGGAGTACGTAGATGGCTGATGCAGGAGGATGGGAGATTCCCCGGATCGTCCTAGACGAGTGGCGGGAACGTTGCGTCAAACAAGAAGAGGAGACCCGATCCTGGAGGGCACTCTCTAAGGGTATTCCCGTCGGGGTCATATCGGGTGGCGCCATCGTCATTGCCGCGGCCGATGACCTCGCAAGCGTGTTCGCTGGAGGTGTGCTCATCGTTGCCCTGACCGTGACGGCCGTGGCCGTGCTTGTCGAGTGCATCGCTCTTCGCCGGAAGACGGGACCCGATCTCGAAGAACTGGAAATCGACTACATGGGCGGCGCAGGGAAAGCCCGCGAACTGGAGAAACAGCTAGCCGAAGAGTTCAAGGGTCAATACAAGGGGAACAAATGGGTCGTCAACACAATCAGAGTTGTTGTTGCCGTGCAGGGCGGCATCGTTTTTGTGTGTGCCCTGGTCTTCCTGTTTGAGCTGACTTAGACGGCTTGAGACCATCGTCGCCAGCACCTTGTAAGGCGGCAGCTATGGGAATATGGCGGGCCGTCGTTGGAATGCCGAACTTCTTATGCGGTGTGTACCAATCGAGCGCACTCCTCGCACCAGTCGGACCACCCGCCCCGCTCGGACAGGTTGGCGGCCGGCTGTAGGCGGCGACAACGATCGCACCGAAATCGGATAAGCCTGCGCCACGCCGTGTTGACCAATACTGCGGCGACGAGGAACAGCACCGGCAAGACGTAGAGCCAGCCCATGCCGCACCGTACCACCACCGGCTGGCACCGACGCGGCAGCACCACCAGCCCGCATCTGACAGTCGCAGTGTCCGTACCGTCGTTGCCAATTGCCTATCTATTGCCGTGATTCCCTAATGGCTCTCAGCGTTTCGATGGTGCATGGCTTGTCGTCGTGGCGGTGGAGCATCGCGTGGCAATTCGGGCACACCGGCACGAGGTCATCTATCGGGTCCACCTTGTATTCGCCGTCTTTGGCCGCTTGGGCCAACGGAACGATGTGGTGGAGGTGGATGTAGCCGTCTGCGAATTCCCCGTACTCCTCGCCGAAGTCGATGTCACACACCTTGCAGCGCGTCCCGTGGATGTCGATGCATTTCTGGCGGGCCTCGGCATTGCGCTCGTAGGCGAGAACCGCGACCATCACCTCGCTGCCCTCGACATAAGTGCCGTCTTCGCCGACCACCCCGGCTTCGTCGCCGGACGGAGCGGGTGAGGGGTCTGTCAGTTTTTTTGTGTAACCGGTCGTGATGGTTTTCATTTGATGTGGTC
>JAPOVT010000008.1:669-3296 GCA_026708015.1 bacterium | reverse complement strand
CCCTATTCGACGAGCCACACGACTGGCACCAGCTCCACGCCATAGGCTAACAACGGGATCATGGTGGAGGGCAACGGCACCTCCGACACGGTGTTCGAGCGGGGATTCAAGAACCTGTTCCTCGTGGCCACGATCGCCAGTGACTACACCCTGTCGGGCGTCGAGGCGCTGGCGAACCAGGGCGCAGAGACCGCAGTGATCGCCCACGAGGACACTTCATTTCCCACCGCAGTCGCGCAGGGCGCGCGACGCCACCTCGAAGCCAACGGCATCGAGGTGCTGGCAACCGAGACTTATCCCAAGGACATCCAGGACGTCTCGGCGATCATGACGAAGTTCCGCGGCCTCAACCCCGACATCTTCGTCGGGGGCGGGCACTACAACGACGCCGTCCTGTTCGTGAACTCCGCCAAGGAGTTGGGCTTCGAGCCCGACGGCATGCTCATCACCGTCGGTCCTTCCAACCCGAAGCTCATCGACGAGCTCGGCACCGACGTCGACGGCGTGCTCGGCCCCACCCAGTGGGAAGCAACGATGGCCTATGAGGGGCCGTACTTCGGGCGCGCCGCCGACTACGACGCCTACTACACCGAACTGTGGGGTGAGCCGCCCGTCTACCAGGCCGCCAGCGCCACCGCTGCCGCACTGGCGCTGCACCTCGCCATCGAGGCGGCCGGATCGCTCGACACCGACACCGTGCGCAACGCCCTTCGGTCCCTGAAGGCCGACACGTTCTACGGGCCGATCAGCTTCGATGAACGGGGCGTCAACATGGCCAAGCCGATGGGCATGGTGCAGGTGCAGCACGGCGAGATCCATGTCGTGGCGCCGGGCACTGCGGCCCGGGCTCAGCTCCAGTACCCCTTGGGAGACGGATCCGATGGCGCGGCCGGCGAGTCGTCAGCTCTGGGCAAGCTGCCCCAGGCGCTCGTCAATGGCATCGCTCTCGGCGGCATGTACGCCGTGCTGGTGCTGGGGTTCTCGGTGATCTGGGGCGTGATGGGCGTCATCAACTTCGCACACGGCGAGTTCGTGATGATCGGCGCCTACCTCGCTTGGCTGGCCGATGATCTGTGGGGCCTCGATCCGTTCGTTTCTGTGGCAGCCGTGTTCGTGCTGATGGCGGGACTGGGTTATGTCACCCAGCGCGGCCTGGTCAACCGGATCATCGACCGACCCCATCTGGTGTCCCTGCTCGTGATGTTCGGCCTGGCGATCATCCTGCAGAACGTCATGAAGCTCATCTTCTCCGCGGACTTCCGCAGGACGAGCACGGCGCTGGACGGCAGTTGGCGCATCACCGACGGGCTGAGCGTGCCGGTGACGAAGTTCTGGATTCTCATCATCGCCCTGGGGGTGCTGGGAGGTCTCAGCCTGCTGCTGACACGCACGAGGCTCGGCAGGAGCATCCGGGCGGCAGCCCAGAATCGTGAGGCGGCCCGCATCGTCGGCATTGACATCGGCAAGGTGTACGTCGTTACGTTTGCGCTCTGCATCGGCATCACCGGGGCGGCAGGTGCGCTGGTGAGCCCCGTGCTGGCCGTCCAGCCGTTCCAGGGGCCGCCGCTGACGCTCAAGGCGTTCGCCATCACGGCGATGGCCGGCCTCGGTTCGATCCGGGGAGCACTCGGCGGCGCGATGGTCTTGGGCCTCGTCGAAGCCGGGCTTGCGGTCTACGTCGCAGGCGTGGGCACGAATCTGGCGGTCGTGGCGTCCTTCGTGATCCTGGTAGCGGCGCTGGTGCTGCGGCCCCAAGGGCTGTTCGGCGGCCTGCGACCGGTGAATGCGGCGGCGACATGAGCTCTGGCACGAGACTGGGCGGACCCAGCGGCGGGGCACAGCGCATGGCGAAGCGATTGAGCGGTGCACTCGTGGCGATAGCGCTGGCGTGGCTCGTCGTGCTGCCGCTGTGGCCGGGGACGAGCGACTCGACGCTGTTCACGATGACGCTCATGTTCACGAGCATCGGCGTGGCGATCAACTGGAACCTCACCGGCGGGTTCACGGGCTACATCGACTTCGGGCACGCGGTCTGGTTCGGCCTCGGCGCCTACACGACGGCGATCATGATGTCACTGCAGACCAACGGGCTGGGCATCGGCTGGCCGCCCGTGCCTGCGATCGCACTCGGCGTCGTCGTGGTCGGTGTGGCGGCGGCGCTCATCGGCAGGGCCACGATGCGGCTGCGAGGCCCGTACTTCTCGATAGCGATGCTCGCGACATTCGTCGCTCTGCGAGAGATCGTGCGGGTCACCGGCGGGCTGACTGGGGGAGGCGTGGGGCTCACGCTGCCGCCATATCTGAACCGTTCGCTCTTCTACTTCATCGAGCTGGTGTTGGTAGTGGCCCTGGGAGTCTTCGCGTGGTGGCTGCGTCGCACCCGGGTGGGAACGGCCCTCGTGGCCATCCGGGAAGACGAAGTCGGGGCGGAGATGCGGGGCATCGCTACCACACGTCTCAAGGTCGCCGTCTTCAGCTTCGCCGGCGCATCGACCGGGCTGTTCGGCGGGCTGTGGGCGTACCAGAACACGTTCGTCGATCCCGATATCGCGTTCACTGAAGTGCGGACGCTCGACGCGATCATGGGCACGATGCTGGGCGGCATCGGGTTCTAGGCTAAAAGATTG
>JAPOVT010000008.1:0-659 GCA_026708015.1 bacterium | reverse complement strand
GCAGTGCTGTTCTGGCTGCGAGAGTTCCTGTGGGCGAACCTGCTCGACTTGCATCTCATCGCGCAGGGGGTGCTGCTCATCGCCATCGTGCTGTTCATGCCCCGTGGCTTGGTGGGGTCCCTCGACCGGCGCGGCACGTCGATTACCGAGATGTGGTCGGAATGGTGGGAGGGACTGTGGGGGCGTGGGTCGCGGCCCGCCCGCAGCACCGGCCGCAGTGCCGGTCCTCGCCCTGACCGGCGCGACCGCGAACAGCCGGTGCGGGAGCGCACATGACCGCCCTGCTGGAGGCAACGGGCGTCGTCAAGCGCTTCGGCGGCTTGGTCGCCGTGGACCATGTCGACATCTCCGTCGCACCGGGCGAGATCGTGGGGCTCATCGGTCCGAACGGAAGCGGCAAGACAACCCTGTTCGACTGCCTGAGCTGCGTCCAGCGGGCCGACAGCGGGGACATCCGATTCGACGGGGTCGACATCGCCCAGCGGGCACCGCACGACGTCGCCCGGCTGGGCGTGTCCCGGACCTTTCAGATCATCCGCGTGTACGGCGCGCTCACCGTGCGCGAGAACCTCGAGCTCAGCGCGCGCTGGGCGCGCGTCGGGCTGCGCCGCATGCTGAGCCGCACCGACGCCGAGACCCGGCGCCGGGCCGATCAGCTC